>JBJTUB010000081.1:0-9641 GCA_046080465.1 Vampirovibrionales bacterium
CAGACGCTGGCAGCCGTGCGGGAGGCCTTGTTGCCTCGGCTCATGAGCGGTCGGCTCCGTGTCGGCGATCTGGCCTCGGGGGCTGGGGCGTGATGATGAACAACTACCGTCATCCTGAGCGTAGTGAAGGATCTCCACCCCCCACGCAGGAGATGTTTCGCTACGCTCAACATGACAGCCCCCTATTTCGTTATGACGGGGGGCAAGTCTGCGTTTACATACTAACAAATACTTACAATACCACGTTGTACATCGGTGTTACAAACAATCTTGAACGAAGACTGTATGAACACAGAAGTAAGAGCCAAAAAGCCTTTACCGCACGTTACAATTTACACAAGCTCGTTTATTTTGAAATGGGGATTGATATGCGTAGTGCCATTGAACGTGAAAAATATCTGAAAGGAAAGACAAGGGCATTTAAGAATCAGCTAATTGAATCATTAAACCCAGATTGGCAAGAACTACTACCGTCATCCTGAACGTAGCGAAGGATCTCCACCGCCCACGCAGGGGATGTTTCGCTACGCTCAACATGACAGCAAAGAGTTTGAGGGGATTCTTCGCTACGCTCAAAATGATGGCTTGAAAAATGAAGGAAATTAAAACATGAGTATGACCGAAACACAACTTGAAGAACAAAAATGCCTTCCCTGCTTTGCCGAATTAGGTTGGGAAGTTTTTTACGGTAAGGAGATTGCTCCCGAAACCCCCAATGCCATGCGACAATCTTATACTGAAGTCCTGTTACAAGACGTCTTACTGCAACAGCTAGAACGCCTAAACCCTCATTTACCCCCTGACTGCTTGCTTCAAGTGGTGCATCAGCTACGTAAGCCCAGCACGCCTGATTTACTGGCAAATAATCGTGCGTTTCACAAACAACTGCTTGAAGGTGTCACAGTATACTATAAGGAAAATGGGGATTCTAAAGAAGATACCGCTTTTCTAGTGGATTTTGAGTGTATTACCAATAACCGCTTTATGGTGGTGAATCAATTCACCATAACAGGCACAAAACAAAACCGCCGCCCCGATGTTATTTGCTTTATCAATGGTATTCCGCTTGCGGTGATCGAGCTAAAAAGCCCGAATGATGAAAATGTTACCATTTGGGATGCGTATCATCAACTGCAAACCTATAAAGACGAAATCTCCGACCTCTTTATTTTCAACGAAGCCTTAGTTATTAGCGATGGCACCAACGCACGGTTGGGGTCTTTAACGGCCAATACAGAACGCTTTATGCCATGGCGTCGACTTTCCTGCCAAGCCCCAAAGCCCCCCAGCGAATGGGAGCTTGAAACGTTGATTCGGAGTTTCTTTCAGCGTGATTTATTTTTAGAATACATTCGCTATTTTGTGTTGTTTGAAAATGACGGCGAAACGTGGATCAAAAAAATTGCGGGGTATCATCAATTTGATGCTGTGCGTCAAGCCGTAGCTTCCACCATCAAGGCATCGACCACAGGGACTCAAAAGGCGGGTGTGGTGTGGCATACGCAAGGTTCAGGCAAAAGTATTTCCATGTGTTGTTATGCTGGCATGCTGGTTCAGCAAAAAGAAATGAATAACCCTACTTTGCTTTTTGTGACGGATCGTAATGATTTAGACGGTCAATTATTTAAAACCTTTAGTGATGCTTCTATGTTACTAAAGCAAAAACCTGTTCAAGTGGCTAATCGAGAAGACTTGCGTCAGGTGTTGGACAGTCGGGATTCGGGTGGGATTATCTTTACCACGATTCAAAAGTTTTCAACATTAGAAGGGGAAGAGCAGTTTCCAGTATTAAATAAGCGTCGCAACATTGTGGTGATTTCAGACGAAGCCCATCGAAGTCAATATGGCTTTAAAGCGACCCTAACAAAGGAAGGCATCTACAAATACGGTTATGCTAAACATTTACGAGATGCCTTGCCGAATGCGTCATTTCTAGGCTTTACGGGGACTCCTATTTCACAAGACGACAAAGATACCCAAGCCGTTTTTGGAGCGTATGTTTCTATTTATGATATTGAAGATGCCGTAAAAGACAAAGCAACCGTTCCTATTTTTTATGAATCTCGTTTAGCCAAGCTCGATATTAACAATGACGAGATTGAAACGCTAAATCAACAAGTTGAAGAAGTCATGGAAGATGAAGAAGATTTAAGTAGTCGGGAAAAAGCCAAGGGGCATTGGAGTCGACTGGAAAAATTGGTTGGAGCAAAGCCACGCCTTGAGAAAATCGCTCAAGATATTGTTTCACACTTTGAAAAACGTCGTGAAAGCATGAACGGAAAAGCGATGATCGTAACCATGAGTCGTGAAATATGCGTCCGTTTATATGATGCCATCGTTGCCTTACGCCCCGAATGGCATGACGTTGATCCTTTAAAAGGCAGTATTAAGGTAATTATGACAGGCTCTGCATCAGACCAAGCTTTTATGCAAACTCATATTTACAACAAAAAAAACAAAGAAGACCTACAACAGCGATTTAAAAACGCAAACGATCCGTTAGAAATCGTGATTGTTCGGGATATGTGGCTTACAGGTTTTGATGCTCCGTGTTGCACCACCATGTATGTGGACAAGCCCATGAAGGGGCATAACCTTATGCAGGCTATCGCAAGAGTGAATCGAGTCTTTAAAGACAAGCAAGGGGGCTTGGTTGTTGATTATATCGGTATGCTACGTGAACTTGAAATCGCATTGAAGGACTATACTGATTCTAAAGGGAAGGGACGTCCGACATGGGATGCAGAAGAAGCTTTTCGAGAATTGCTAAAGTACCATAACTCCATTCGTAATTTATTCAACGAATCGGGCGGTTTTGATTATTCCGCTTATGAAACCAAACCTTATGATTTATTGATACCCGCCCTTGAATTTATTTTGTCTTTAAAGGATGGTAAAAAACGATTCATGGATGCAGTGTTAGGAATGACAAAAGCATATTCGTTGTGTTCTACATTGGATCAAGTAAAGCCTCTCCAAAAAGAAATGGCATTTTTCACATTCCTAAAAACTACCCTTGGTAAGTATACGACCATCGATAAGAAACGGACGCAAGAAGAACAAGATTCTGCTCTAAAACAGATATTAGATAATGCTCTGATTTCAGACGGCGTAACGGATGTATTTGATCTATGTGGCTTAAACAAGCCTAATATCGCCTTACTTTCAGATGAGTTTTTGGAAGACGTCCGTTTAATGCCTTCCAAAAACTTAGCAGTTGCCTTACTTGAAAAACTTTTGAAGGATGCTATCAAGTCAAAAGAGTTTTCAAAAAACATTGTCAATGAGAAAAAATACTCGGATCGTTTGCTTGAAACGCTCAATAAATATAACAAACGTTCTATTGAAACATCAAAAATCATTGAAGAGTTAATTCAGATGGCTAAAGATTTTCAAAATGATTTAATTCGAAATGAAGCGTTGGGGTTAAATTCAGAGGAGTTAGCCTTTTATGATGCACTCGCCAAAAGTGAAAATGCCGTTCATATACTGGGTGATGCTACATTAAAGAAAATCGCTAAAGAGATTACCGAGCTTTTAAGGAAAAAGACGAAGCTTGATTGGCAAGTTCATGAAAGCGTTCGAGCAGAACTTCGTATTTTAGTGAGAAGAAGTCTAACAAAATACAAGTACCCACCCGATTATGAGCCTGAAGCTACAGATGCAGTATTAGAACAAGCAGAAGTTTTATCAAACGAATGGTCAAGCTGATGTATTGATCTTGTTTAGCTCACCCTTTGAGCAAGTTGCTTTTCTAAAGTCGATGAACATTGAGTTAAAGCTGTTCGAAATTCTTCCAACCAAGTGTATTTTTTGTTTTTATAAAATGAGATAAAACCGCCGTATCGACTCACCGTTTTACGCAACCAACGTGCAACTCCCTTATATTAATTGGCTGTTTAAATAGAAATTTATACCATTTGTGAAATTGGTATTATCACCAAGCTGGCACGTTTCGGCTATATAAGCAACGACAAAAAACGGAGGCCATGCGGAATCCACACGGCCTCGTTTTAATAAAAAAGCTTAAACGCTGACGGTAGCATCATTCAAGGCCACAATACCAGGTAGAGCCTTGCCTTCAATAAACTCTAAGCTGGCACCTCCTCCTGTGGAAACATGGGTAAAACTGGCCTTCGGCATATTAAAGCGTTCAATGGAGGCCAAGGTATCGCCACCACCCAATACACTTTGAGTACCGTTGGCTGTGGCCTCTTTTACAGCTTCGGCTAAGGTACGAGTGCCGTTAGCAAAGTTATCCCACTCAAACACACCAACAGGGCCGTTCCACAAGATAGAACCGCTGGCCTTCAGTACATCGCTTAACACGCCACGGGTAAGAGGACCAATATCCATCCCTTCCCATCCATCAGGAATGGCGGTGGCGGGGACGGTTTGATGAGGAGAGTTGGCATTCCATTCGTTGGCAACAATCAAATCTTGCGAGATGTAGAGCTTTACCCCGTTGGCTTCGGCCTTGGCCATGACCCCCTTGGCGGTTTCGACAAAATCGGGTTCAACTAAGGATTTACCAACGCTATAGCCTTGAGCCAAGAGGAAGGTGTAGACCATGGCTCCACCAATAATGAGGTTATCCACTTTATCTAACAAGTTGGTTAGCACGGCTATTTTGCTAGATACTTTTGCTCCACCAATTAAGGCCGTAAACGGACGCTTGGGGTTGCTTAACACCCCACCTAAAGCCGTGATCTCACGTTCCATAAGTAAGCCCGCTACAGCGATATGGGCTTGATGAGCCACACCCTCGGTGGAGGCGTGGGCTCGGTGAACGGCACCAAAGGCATCGTTTACATATACATCGCACAAACGAGCCAAGGCCTTGGAAAGTTCGGGGCAGTTGCTTTCTTCGCCTGCTTCAAAGCGGACGTTTTCTAGCACTAAAATGTCGCCTTCGTACAGAGCCGCTACTTCAGCTTCCACGGTTTCGCCTACCACAGCACTGGCTTTTTGTACACGCACCTTAGGCAACAGGCTTTGCAAAGCATCGGTTACCAAATCCATGCTAAACTCATCAACCACTTGCCCTTTAGGCCGCCCCAAGTGTGAGGCTAAAATCACTTTCGCCCCTTGTTCTAACAGGAGTTGTAGGGTAGGGAGTGTTTCTTGAATGCGGGTTAAATCGGTAATAGAACCACGCTCGTTGGTGAAGGGGGCATTGGCCACCGCTTCACGTTTAAAGGGTACGTTGTAATCGACACGTACCAGCACACGCTTGCCACGCAAAGCGGTGAGTTGACGGAGAGAGTGTTTGTTGTACATAACAGAGAGGATCTTTCTAAACTAAAAACGGATGCTAACAGGAGAAACGAATAACAGCTTTTAATGCTCTGATGTGTTGCTAGTGCTTGCTTTAGGCACTTCTTCTAAACTAAACGCAAGCCCTTGGAATAAGGACGTCGTTGGGGTGGGAAGTTCCTTCACGGATTGCAAAGCAACCACGCCTCCCAAAATACTTAGCCCCGCCACAACAAAGGCTAAGGCCCAGTTGTGTGTTGCACCAAGCTCTGTAAGGATAGGGGCATGGCTAATGAGTTGACTGACCCCTAAGGTCGCCACAAATTGAGGTAGACAGATAAAGAGATTAAACATGCCAAGCATGGCTCCCTCTTCGCCAGTCTTCATGTAATCGCTAAGGATGGCAAAGGGAATAGAAAGAATGGTGGCCCAGCCAATGCCTGCACCCGCCATCATGGCGTAGGCTTGCCATTCAGTGGTAACAAAAGGAGCAAACAAAAAGCTGACGGCCATACCCATGAGCGAGAGGCTGTAAGTAGGACGTTTGCCTAAACGTAGGCTGAGCAAGGCAAAAGGAACTGTTAATAAAACAGTGGTGACGTTAAAGCACACTAGCCCGAGTTGTGAGACCAGTCCAGCCTTGGCATGGAGTGCTTCAAACAGGCTTTGTTCTTCCAACACCTCAAGTAAGGGGAGAGTCTTGGGTATATAGCTATCATCGTTTTGACCTTGAGACAGCTCGTAAAGAGGGTATTCCGCCAAGGCCAACTTGAGTTCCAGTTGACGCTCGCCTACGGTGGCCGATTCAATCGCAGTAAACTCTTTGTGGCTAGCCAGTTGCTTCACTAGGGCATTCAGTTCATCGGTCTGTGGATAAATCGTGAGTAACACGTTGTTAGCCTTTTGCTGGGCGGCTTCCATGAGGCTGGGGGTTGTTGTCACCTCCTGCCTGAGGGAATCAAGCGTTTCAACGCCTTGCCGTAGTGAGGCTAACTGTACTTCAGTCAACTGTTCGGGCAAGGCCGTTGTTAGCTTATAAAACTGCTCGTGCATTTTGTAAACTGGGGTGGACGCATCGGGTAGTTTATAAATATGGTGTGCTACATACGGGGTAAAGTAAATAAACATGCTCATGACGCCAATCCAAATAAGAAATTGAGCGATGCACAGCTTATGGATTTCTGGGTGGGCCCGCTTGAAGGTGGCAATGCCACTGCTAAGCGGTTCAAGCAAGGTGTTCAAAACCGAAGTTTTCGTCAGGGAAGGGGGTGGCGGTGTCCGTTCGGGGGATGGTGGTTTCTCTTGAACGTTGCTAAGGCCTAGCCATACCAAGCCCACTAAAGCGAGGGCAGAAAGTACATATTGTTGCGTTATACTAAGCTCGTTACCCACCAGCTGATGAATCAGCGGATTGATGCCTAAGGCCACAATCGGCCCCAAGCCAAAGGCAAAGTTGACAAAAGAGTTGGCCAAGGCGGTTTGCTTACTGGATATAATATCGGGTATGACCGCACGATAAGGGCCTTGGGCGGCATTGATAGCCACATCAATAAGCCAAATGAGGCTAGCCGCCATCCACAGCTGGCTAGAAAAAGGAAACAATAACATGCCCAAGGCCCCTAACAAGGTACCTGTCAGGATGAAGGGTTTGCGTCTGCCAAGAGGTGTCCATGTTTTATCGGAGATGCTGCCAACAATGGGCTGAACCAGCAACCCTGCCACAGGACCCGCACACCAAATAAGGCCAAACAAAAAAGGGTCGGCTCCTAGGGGTTCTAACACCTTGTGCGACAGTGCAATTTGCATGGACCACGCAAATTGAATACCAACAAAGCCCAGTGCCAGTTTAAATAACTGCCACGAGCTAAACGAGGCTTTCTCATTGGTAGAAGAAGGAAAGGCGGAGGGGGCTTGAACGGTACTCGTCATTATAGAGGGTATCTTTTCATAGAGGGGGGGGGTTGACTATAGAAGACTCTGCAAAAGCCCATTTGGGCGTGCAATGAAGGGTTGAACGCTGGTTACATAAACCCCTTTGAGGAAACGGGTCTATAGGGGCGAAGCCCCTATAAATACTCTAGGGGGGAGCCTTTGAGAGGTTTTTCACAATAAGGATCTTGCGTAAGAATTGAGATGGTCCCTCCTCACTGTGGGGGCGAACGCCCCGGCCTCTCAAAGTCGTCTGAAAGACGACACGAAACGAGGGAGTTAGAACCCTCGAAAAACCCTTTTGCAGAACCTTCTATAGAATCGTTTTTCATAAACAAAGTGTGTCTGTGCTGTTGTAAAGTGAGCGTTATATCGAGCATGTCTGTTAGTTCTCCGCCTGTATCGTTGCCCTTGCTGGCCAAGGGGATACCTCCTCAAAAACCTTGGGGACAACCGCGACCACAGTTACACCAGTTAGACGTGGCACAAACAGCCAAAAATATTGTAAAAAACGTTGCGGAAACACCCTACCCTTTTCTACAAGGTGGGGCGGGGATGCTGGGGCTTTTTGATTTATTAGTGACTCAAAACCCACTGCTCTTTCATACAGCTAACTTGATTGCCAATACGGCTAATATTTTAGGCTGTTCGGATGTCGCCTGGGAAGGACTCATTGGCGGACGCCCCGATTTAGTAAAAAACGGCAAAGCGGATTTACTCAAGGCACTCCAAAGCAAACTAAAAAAGAAGCCAGAGTTGAATCTAACCAATTACACTCAACTCCCCGAAGAGCTTCAGTATGGGGTAAAATCGTTCGGGCAATCCTCTGTGGTACTCTCTCAAGTGTTTTCTAACACCATGTCTCTGATGGCGATTCTCGCCCCTAACTCGTTTGTGGGTGAAATTGGCCGTGTCACTGGCAACACCGTACTGGGGGGCTTGTTTAGTTCTAGTATGGAAAACAAACGCCGTTTAGAAACCATGCACGAAACGGGTGTGTACGACCCCTTGTTCCACCATGCCCCTATTTACAATTTAAGCACAGGGGCTTTTTACAAACGTTTAATAAATGGTAAGCTCACCCCTGAAGATAAAACCCAACTGAGTGATGGCTTTAAGGTAATGGGTAGCGATGTAAGCCGAATGTTGCGTCAAGCCACAGGCCTTCTATTGCCGATTGACTTTGCGGACCCCCACATTATTGAAAAACATAAGAGTATCGATTATCTGCGTGTGCGTTCGGCGTTTAATAGTGCTGGCCTTAAAGCTTGGGGCAGCAACTGGAAAAATGCGTTTGATGCACTCGATAAAGAGAAAGCACTAAAGCCCGCTGGCCAAAACTTTGGAGAATATAGCCTAGGTGGTTTGGCGGGGGCTATGTATGTGGGAATTGGGCTATTGGCGATGACCTACCCTATTTTAGAGCACCTTGGGCAACAGCAGGCCAACCAACAGGGTATATACAAAAAGAAACCGTTGAGTTTTGATCCTTATCGAAAAAATAACCAAGAGCCATCGTTGAAGACGGATACTGCTTCGGCCAAGGCAGAGCCTTCGATGAACTATGAAGATATCAATCCTACCCTTAACTTATCCCATAAATTGCGTAAAACCACCGATGTATTGATGGGGCTGAATCGCCTTGTTTATTATACGGGTGGGTTTATGGTGATGTGGAAGAAAAAAAATTACAAACAGAGTGCGGTTAGTCTTGCGAAAATTGTTTTAGGGTTTGGGCATACCAATCGCTGGGCCTACTGGAAAAACCATGTTTTAACTGCTACAATTACGGCAGAGCAGAAAGGGGTCGGCAAAGGAGAACGGGCTTGGCTTGCCTTTAAACCCGCTGTTCAAAAGTAAAACACACTACCTGTATGAAGGAAACAATCAAATGATGGCCACCGTTGAGATTTACACTTGGCAACATTGCCCCTACTGCATCAAGGCCAAAGCCTTGCTCACCCGTAAAGGCGTGAGCTTTACAGAACATGCGATTGATGGCGACGAAACCGCACGACAAGCAATGGTAGAACGTGGTAGCGATGGACGACGAAGCGTACCGCAAATCTTTATCAATAATCAGCATGTGGGTGGCTGTGATGCCCTCCATGCCCTAGAGGCCGAGGGCCGTTTGGATAGTTTATTGGCTTCTTAATAGAAATGTCTTAGTTTGCTGGTAAGTTGCCCTTTGGGCAACGTAGAGAGGCCGTTCCTCCCTCTCTACAACTCTCCCCCCTGAGTTATTCTAGGGGCTTCGCCCCTAGATACCCCACTGCTGGGCTTACCTCAACCTCAGCCTGTTTGACTATAGAAATCTCTGCAAAAGCCCATTCGGGCGTGCAATGAAGCGTTAAAAGCTGGGGGCGTTCGCCCTCGCAATGAAGCACCGAACGCTAGAAGCGTAAAAAGCTAAAAACTGGGGTTTATAGGGGCGAAGCCCCATATGTGCTAAGATA
>JBJTUB010000082.1:0-4876 GCA_046080465.1 Vampirovibrionales bacterium
GGGATTTCACCAACTTAGGTGTAGCATGCGTTTCCCTCATCCTAACCTTTTACAGAGCTTTCTATAGAAAACTCTGCGAAACAAACTTGCTGTCTGACACAACCAACGTTCATCGACTCATTGCACGCCCGAATGGGCTTTGCAGAGATTTCTATAGTCTTTTACAAAGGTTTAGGGAACCTCGCTTTGCAGCTGGGGTAAGGATTTTCCCTGTAACTTCCATGCAAACAGTAGAATCTCGGCCACGGCTTGATACAAATCGGGCGGAATATCCATCTCTAAATCCACTACTTTGTACAGGGTTTGAGCCACCAAGGCGTTTTCTACAATGGGGATGTTGTGTTCACGCGCAATATCTTTGATCTTTTCAGCAAAAAGTTCCGCCCCTTTGGCAATCACCTTGGGCGATTCCATCTCTGCAGGCTTGTAAGCCAAGGCCACCGCCACATGAATCGGGTTGGTAACAATCACATCGGCGTTGGGAACGGCCTCTAAATGTCGCCCCATCACCAGTTGCATTCGCTTGGCCTTCAGCATGTGCTTCACCATCGGGTCGCCTTCCGATTGCTTATACTCATCCTTCACTTCTTTCAGGCTCATTTTTTGATCGTTCAAAAACTTTTGCCGTTGATACAAATAATCAAACGCCCCAATCACAAAAAACGCACCCAAGGCCAAATAAATAAAATCTTTTAAGATATTCCCTAAAATAAACAGAATGACCATGGGGTCATCGCCTTGGCCACTGTTTAACATTTCTCCTAAGTGTTTTTGAAAACTCCCATAGGCCAAATACCCTAAGATGCTTATTTTTATCAGGTTTTTAAGTAAATCGATAATCGTACGCTTACTAAAAATACCCTTTATCCCGTTGATAGGGTTCAGCTTATCAAACTTAGGCATAATCACCTTGAGGGCAAACAAGACCCCCACCTGCCCTATATCAGCCAAAATAGCGGTCAAAGCAGCCACCAACAAAAACGGGCCACAACCAATAATAAGGCCTTTTACGGCGTGCATCAGCAACAACGGCCACCCCGCCTGAGCAATCGTTTTATTCGGGATGAGATCAAAAAAGGCGATAAACATTTGCTTCAACACATCCCAAATCATGGGCATCAGGTTGATAAGCAACGTAAAGACAACCGTCAACAGCACACCCTGCGAGAGATCTCGGCTTTTGATGACTTGCCCCTGTTCACGCAGTTGACGTAGCTTTTGTGCCGAGGCTTCAAAGTTTTTATCCTCGTCGCCCACGGTTAGCCTCCTGTTTCAGGGGGCAACACCTGATGCAACCATGCCAACACTTTTTGTTGCAAGGGGGTATGATGCAAAAGTAAGGCCTCGTTGGTGCCAATATCCTCGTACAGGTTCAGGCTTTTATGGCCTTGTGTCAGCTTGTAAAGGGTTTTGGTATCGTCAAAACTCGTGGGGTTGGTTTGGCTACTGGCGTAAAACACGGGGGGCATGGGGGCCTTCACCAAGGGCAGGGCGGGTTGAATATTTTTAGAATCCAGCGTGGGGCAAAGGGCTACAACTCCACGGTAGGGGGGTGGCGTACGTTTGGCCACGTTAGCCACGTGCGTGAGGGCTATGTTTGCCCCCAAGCCCGCACCAATAATGACACGGTCACGCCCCTGTACTTGCAAGGGAGCGTTAGGCGTATGTTCTAAATTATCCCAATAAATACGGAGTTTTTCCATATCTGTTACCCACGTCAAACGCTCGGTGGGGGTCAGGGTTCGCCAATTTTTAACCAGCCCCTCGGCCGTGCGGGTGCTTTGGCCATGCCCCCGCAGATCCAAGGCCAGCACGGCGTAGCCATCATCTACCAAGGTTTTGGTAAAGGCTGCCCAGGTCTGTTGGCTTTCGCTTAAGCTGTGAAGCAGTATCACCAGCGGATAGCGAACTTCGGGCGGTTCGGGCTTTTTAGGGGCAGGCTTGGGCGGAGCGTCTTCCTCTTCAGCAGGAGGTTCCTCTTCTTCATCAGCCGATTTTGGCGGAGGGGGTGGCGGTGGCGGATTATCCCGCTGGAAAGGATCGTAAAGCGTGCCTTTTAGGATCGTACCATCGCTCATTTGCCACTGTAGCACCGTATGGGCGTAGGTGGCTAGCAAGGCTTGAGGCGTAGTAGCGAGGAGCGTCTCTTTTTTAGCATGCGTGTCAGGGGTGGGAGGCTTGGCTTTGCCCTCTTCGCCTTCTTCACCTTCATCTTCACCTTCGGGGGGCGTCTCTTCGTCATCGCCTTCTTCAGCTGTGGCATCGGCAGGCGGGGTGGGCGAACCGAAACAACCACTCAACACCACGGGCGACCCCACACACAACACCAGCACCAGTAGCCCCACCCCTAACACAGGGAGAGACACGGCCAGCTTATGTATAAAGCGTTGAATCAAGCGTAAAGTAAGCATCGTTCAGGAATCCACCAAGCAGTAAGGCTAGTACGGGCAACGCACCCAATGCGTTGGAGCCTGTTGAGCATCACGCACCTCTAAGGCGGGAATCTGTTCGGCACAAGCGTCGGTGGCTTTAGGGCAACGGGTACGGAAGCTACAACCCGTGGGTACCTGCAACGGATTAGGTAAATCGCCTTGCAACAGTTGACGTTTGGCCTTCGCCTCTTGAGCCAAGGCAGGGTTCGCCACGGGCATGGCACTCAACAAGGCTTGCGTGTAAGGGTGTTGGGGCTGTTGAAATAATTGAGCAGTGGGAGCTAGCTCCACAATACGCCCTAAATACATAACCATCACCCGATCACATAAATATTCTACCACACTTAGGTTGTGGCCGATAAACACAATCGTTAAATTGAGTTCTTTACGCAGTTCTTGAAAGAGGTTGAGAATCTGAGCTTGCACCGAGACATCCAAGGCACTGACGGGTTCATCGGCGATAATGAGCTTGGGGTTCAAGGCCAAGGCACGGGCAATACCAATCCGCTGACGCTGGCCACCACTAAATTCGTGCGGGGTACGTTGCAAGGCATCGTGCGGTAAACGGACTAAATTCAACAGTTCTCGCAAGCGGTGTTGGCGTTGCTGGGGCGTGCCTTCGTGAAACACCTCCAAGGGTTCCAGCAAGATTTGTTCAACCGTCATTTTAGGGTTCAGGCTACTGTAGGGATTTTGAAACACCATTTGCAGGTGTCGGCGTGCCTGTTGCAGGGCCTTACCCTTGAGGCTGTACCAATCGTTGCCCATAAATTGTGCCGTGCCGTGGGTGGGTTCCAACAGACGAACCAAGCATTTAGCCAGTGTGGATTTTCCGCAGCCCGATTCGCCTACCACGCCCAGTACTTCGCCTTCATTTACGGTGAAGGAAACATCATTCAGGGCGTGAACATGCCCCACCAGTTGATTAAACACACCTTTGTAAATGGGGTAGCGTTTGCTAAGGTGTTGCACCTCCAGCAAGGGGGGGGGGGATTGAGCATCATGAAGGAGCATAGTAAAGTTCCTGCCATTAAGAAAGTGATAAACGAGTTAACTCCATCATAACAGAGGCACACTCTTTTTGCTATGTTGGGCTTCTGCCCGTGCGATGAAAGCAGTTCGGTGCTTCTTGCACGCCCGAAAGGGCCTTGTTTTTTGGATATCTTTATCCTAAACTACAGTTGTCGTTGATATGCCCCCCTGTAAACTAAGGATACCCACCCACATGATGATGTCTTCTGAAAACTTAACTGTCGCCGTTTTGGGTGCCACAGGCTTGGTAGGCAGCCTGATTATTAAACTGTTGGAAGAACGCAACTTCCCCGTGGCCACGCTCAAGCCCTTGGCCTCTAAGCGGTCGGCAGGCGGAACGATACTGTTCCGTGGGCAGGCCGTGACCGTGCAAGAAGCCACGCCCGATGCCTTTGAAGGGGTGGATATGGTCTTAGCCTCGGCGGGGGGTAGTGTGAGTGCGGCCTTGGCTCCTGAAGCCGTGAAGCGTGGGGCCGTCGTGATTGATAACACCAGCCATTTTAGAATGCACGCCGATGTACCGTTGGTAGTGGGTGGCGTGAATGATGATGATGTACTCAAGCACCAAGGCATTATCGCTAACCCCAACTGTTCCACCGCCCAGCTGATGCCCGTGCTAAAAACCTTGCGTGATTTAGCAGGGCTAGAGCGAGTCGTCATTTCTACCTATCAATCGTGCAGTGGGGGCGGTACCGAAGCGTTAAGCGAACTCTTAAACGAGGCCACCCACAACTTACAGCACGATCGTTTAGAGCATCGCACCGATGCCTTTAGCCCAACCAGTGCCTTTAAACGCAACAAATTTGCCCGCCCTATTGCCTTTAACCTGATACCGCAAATTGATGTGTTTAGCACCGAGGGCGATGAAGCAGGCTACACCAAAGAAGAACTCAAGCTGATTCACGAAACCAAAAAGATTCTGCACTTGCCGAACCTCGCCATTACCGCCACGGCGGTACGAGTCCCTGTGTTGGTGGGGCATAGCGAATCGGTGACGGTGGGCCTGCAACGCCCCGCTAGTTTAAACGAGATTCACACCGCCTTGGCTCACACCCCCGATGTGGTTGTGGCCACTACCGCCGAGGACTTCCACACCCCCCGCGAAACCGCAGGGACGGATCCTGTCTACGTGTCACGCTTGCGTAAAGATACCAGCAATCTTGAAAAAGGCATTAACTTCTGGTGTGTTTCCGATAATTTACGCATTGGGGCAGCCCTCAATGCCGTACGTATTGCCGAAGCCGTGGTTCGTCTCAATGCCCTAAAACTTTAAAAGGAAAAGAAAAAGCCTCTCTTCAATTAAGGTAGAGAGGCAATGGCATTCTCGATTTTTATAGGCAGGTGTTGAAATCGTGTGTATCGCAAAGGCCGAGTTTTCGCTTTTTATAGTCGAATCCTTATTTTTCCAAACA
>JBJTUB010000083.1:0-4138 GCA_046080465.1 Vampirovibrionales bacterium
CTACATTGCCCAACGGGCAATACAAAACAACAAACGTGGGAATACGCTATTTAAGTTTTTAACTGGTATTAACTAGAGGTTGTTTAAACAACACTGTTAAACGTCGCCGATTCGGGTTTTTCAAAACAAGCCAAGCCAATAAAGCTTGCCAGTGATACGGTACTTCCTGCTAAACCCAAGTTGGCTACCCGTAGTTGAGCATCGCGTACGTTTATTTCGTGTTGAATGGCACTTTGTAGGCTTCGTTGTCCTGTTTGCACATCACGACGTTGGTAGGCTAGCTTGATAGGGTCTTGCCCAAAGAGACGATACAGCGTATTCAACTCGCCTGCAATTAGCCCCCACGCTGCAGAACGCAGCTTGGCATTGTGAATCTCTTGACGATCGACCCAGGTTTGAGCATCGAGGAGTTGCGGTGGTCCACCAAACAACTTTTGTTGCAAGGGGGCTGGTGGCGTTGTTGCCCAGTTTTTATATGGATTCCCTCCTTTGTAAAACACACCCAGTAAAGCACCTAAGCCTGCATTCCACAGAATGGCTCCTCTTAAAGAAGAGAGTCCGATGGCCGCAATCAAGGCTGTTGGTCCTTTCAACGCAGAACGGACTTCAGGGGTTGTGGCCAACACTTTATGGGTGGCGAAACAAAGAAGGCTACTTGTCCATAAAAGCAGTGAAGCAAAAGGCAGTAGCTGAACCATACTGGCAGTAGCACCCACCAAGGCTCCTACCGCTGGGGTGGGTAGCTCGGTGGTAGGAGGAGGGGGAAGAATCACGGGGTAATAGGGCAGTTGAAAGGCTACTCCGTCTTGCTCTTGGCGGGGTAAGGGCTTCCCTGAGGCTTGGCCAGCGGGTGTGGAATAAGCATCCTTAGCAAAGCCAAGGGAGCCAAGAGAGGGGAATGAAGAAGAGAGCGGAGAGGACATGGTTTAAAGGGGCGCTTTCTATTCAAATAACCCTGTAAAAATGCGGCCTATCGTATGGAAAAAAGCCGAGCCAGCTTCTTCGGCAAAGCCCCAAGTAAAGCCCCACGCTAGCCCCGAGGTAGCTTCCGTAAGAAAGCGTTCTCGTGCTTCGGGGTGGGTGGCTAAATGGTGAATACCAAAGCCTGCTCCTACGGTAATGCCTATCAAGGCTCCTGCCCCCAACACTTTTTGCCACAAGGGAGTTTCTTTTTTAGGGGGGGCTTGTTGCAGGATAATGACCGAAGGGGGTAAGGCTTGCCCTGTAGACGATTGAAAGCGATCAGAGGCTTCGAGGCGGGGAGCCTGTAAGGAAACCGCTTGAGTGCTGGGCTTATAGGTGGGTTGTATCATTGTGAGGAGGGGGACACAGGTTGCCTGAGCAGATAAGAATAAAACCATACCATTGCCTTTCTCGCTTACACACGAAACGTTATTGATTGATGCCATCTTATATCGATTAAACCACAAACAAAACGCTACCTGCTATAACAGTGTGTAACAAAATATTACATCCCGTGCAGCAAGCATAATATCTTAACGATATACTAAAAAGAACCACGGAGTCGTAATCACCATTGGAATCAAACAACAACGACCTTAGAAAGAATGAATTGTATGCTGTATCGTTTACTTTTAGTTAGCAGTTTGCTGTGTTTTAGTTTATGGATACCAGCCACTTGGGCGATGACGGATTTAGATAGCAAGTTGGCCGATGTGAAGGCCAACTTGAACCGCCAAACGGCCGAACACTACATTCTTGAAATGGAAGAATGGCTTAGTATGAGCAACACTTACGAAAAGCGTTTGTATTTACCCACCTTGGCCAAGGCCTATTATTTGAATAATCAACCTGCTATGGGTTACGCTACCTTAGTGAACATTGCCGATTTAGTGGATGACTTTGAGAAGCGTCGTTTGGCTCGTGAAGCGGCTATTAAAGTGGATACTCAACTACAAGCAAAGTATTGCAAGCCTGAAAGTGCTGATGACGATCATCCTTTTGATGAATTGAAATAACCAATTCTTTATAAATCGTGGCTTAAGCGAGATGTTCTAACGTTGACCCCCTATGCCACGTCACCATACCGTTATTGCCATTGTCTTTAGCGTTTTATTGTGCTTGCCTAGTTTAAGTAACGCCTCGCAGGACATGGATGCTCAAGAGTTAAGAGCATTGCTGGTGGCCCGTGAAGGGTGCGAGTTACTGAAACAAGGCAAAAAAGAAGAAGCCAACCACAAGTTTGAAGAAGCGTTTAAGCTATTACCCACGAATAGCCCTATTCGGGCCGCTATTTTAGTAAGGATGCAGCAAGAGTAACACCGTTCGTCGTCGCCAGTTTTAGGAGCCACTCATGCATGTTACCCAAACACCGACCACAATTAAAGCACTGGCGGGAAAGCTTTTCCCCTTTGTGTGCCTTACTTTTGTTGTTGTTGGTGGTGGCGTTGGCTCTGCCGTTTGCCTTTGGTGCTAGTTTAGAACAACTCTTACTTGCCGCTGCTCAAGCGTACAAACAAGGGCAATATACCCAAGCGGAAGTATTAACGCAAACCGCCCTAAAACAACAACCACGCAGTCAGCAACAGTTGTATCAGGCGTATTATATTTTAGGGCTAAGCCAAGTAAAGTTAGGTAAGTTGGCCAAAGCCAAAGATGCGTTGAGCATGGCGACTCAGTTTGTACCGCCCCATTCTGAACAGCAACAAAAACTAATGCAGGTGGTTAAAGCCTTAGCGAGTAACAGTATTAAAACCAATGCTCCTACAACGGAAATGGCCTCGAACCCAAAGCAATCTCCTAATCATAACAGCCAAACGCTGATGAAAGCGAATGCTCAACTGGCCGATAAACACTACCTTGAGTTTGCCACCCACGATGGCGAGGTGATGCACTGGAATCCTAAGGCGATGCCCATTAAAGTGTATATTCATGATGGCTACAGTGCAGGCAACTGGGATCCGAGCAGTAATGCCATTGTACGCCAAGCATGGAACACGTGGACGACCCAAACCCAAGGAATGGTGACCTTTAAAGAGGTGGCTTCTAAAAAAGAGGCGGATATCGTGGTTCAGTGGACTCATGCGTTGAGCCACGACAAACTAGGCGTTTCTCCGTTTGCGTATGTGAATGGTAAGCTACTGCAAGCCGATGTGGTGCTAGCTACGCACAAACCCTCTAGTGATACCCCCATGAGTCGTGCCGAAGTGCTGGCCGTGTGTGTGCATGAGTTTGGCCACGCCCTTGGGATTCAAGGTCATTCCCCAGATCCGAACGATGTGATGTATTGGGCCAGCCGTGAGGGGGAGGCGCCTCGTACCAAACTTAGTAGCCGAGATGTCACGACGCTCAAGTTATTGTATAACATGAAGGCCACCGTTACCAATGCGACTGATAGCAGCGTGAAGCAAGTGGCTGCTGCCTACACGCATGCCCAAAAAGCATCGGATGCCTTTGGAGCCAAACAGTACACAACGGCCTACAATGAAGCCAAGTTGGCCTTAGCTGACTCTCCGAACGATGTGGCTCTTTTAAGCATGGGGGGCAGTGCCGCTGTGGCGATACGTAACTACGCCCAAGCCGAACTATGGCTGAAGCAAGGGCTGGCTAAAACCCCTAACGATGCGGTGATGAACTATAACATGGCGTTGGCCAAATACGGCTTGGCAGAAAAGCAATTAAAATCGAATCAGGTGACACCTAACACCTTGCAAAAGTTAGAAGAAACGTTGGTGTATTTAGATAAAACACCCGCTTCTGATAAAATTGATGCTCAAAGTATGGATTCGTTACGCAATGAGGCACAACGCCTGTTACGACTTCTGCGGCCGAGTGTGGCTTTTATACCTTCTTAGATAGTGGAACACTTACCTTTCCGTACATTCCTAAGTTCCTTGCCTTGTGTCACCTGCGGTGACGTAGAGAGGCCGGGGCGTTCGCCCCCACAGTGAGGAGGAACCATCTCAATTCTTACGCAAGATCCTCATTGTGAAAAACCTCTCTACGACGCTCCCCCCTAGATTATTAACGGGGGCTAACGCCCCCGTTGCCCCCGAAAAAGAAAGCAGTTCTTACGCTATTTAAACTGAGAGTTGGTATTTATTAGAGGTTGTTTATAAACGTTATCGTTAGTCCCCTGCCTTAAGTTGCCCTTTGGGCAACGCAGAGAGGCCGGGGC
>JBJTUB010000084.1:0-2555 GCA_046080465.1 Vampirovibrionales bacterium
TCAACTAAGCTCGCTTGCTTTGAAAACAGGAGGGCTTTTTCTCGGAGATCTAAACTGTAAGCCATGGTAGTTGTTCCTTTCAATAAAACAGTCACTCTGTATAGTCTACCACGATTCAAAAATATTTCAAAATACTATATAACTGTGCAAAAGGAATGGTTATCACCAACGCCAAGTTTACCAAGCAAGCTCATGCACTCGCCGCAAGTAATTCAATTCACTTAATTCATTCGTAGATTAACTTTCTTTCACTTAAACTGGCACCATCACGGGCTTAAGTAAGTGCTGGGATAGTGATGAATTTACCTGTATGTTCACATTACCCGCAAGGGCAGTTTAAAATAAAATTGAGGGTTGTACACAGTTGTTCAATCGTTAATTGCCAAGGAAGGTGGGGCTAAAAGAGGTCATGGGTGTGTGGGTGTTGGCTGGATTCTTTCACTCTAGCAACATCCACAGGAACGCAAGATCTACTTGCCGTCTGACGCAACAAACTCAACACCCCTAATTGCGGGGGCGAATGCCCCCAGCGTTCAGCCCCTATTGCAAGCCCGAATGAGCCACGACCGAAAAGCCTAAGGCTCGTTGTACTCGCTCATCAGGGTGCTGGCGTAAGGTTTCAACATCCCCGCAAGCCAGCAAATCGCCTTGATGCACAACCCATACTGCCTCACACTGCTCCAACATCTCTAACCGCTGGGTAGCAAACAGCACACTGCGTTGGGCGTTAGATGCCCCTTCCTGTATCCACTGCTTAAACGTCTCCAGTAGTTGCGATTCCAAGGCGGCGTCAATACTGGCAAAGGGGTCATCCAACAATAATAACTGAGCCGGGCTAGCCAAGGCTCGTGACAAGGCTAACCGCTGACGTTGCCCACCCGATACCTGCATGCCACGTTCGCCCACCTTGGTATCTACCCCTTGTTGAAACCGCTGCTCTAGGGTATCGGCATCAAAACCTAAGCCCTGTAAAATAGCTAGCAACTGCTGTTTTGCCTCGGGGGAAGGAGCCGTCTCCCACAGGGCATTGTAGGCCACGCTCGCCGAAAACAGTTTGGGGCGTTGCGGTAAATAACGACTCTGTTGGGCGATGTTCTTCAACATCTCGTGGCTAGCACTATCCTCTACATCTGCGGGATGCAACCCTGCAAGGGTGCGTAAGAAGGTGCTTTTGCCACTCCCAATATCACCGATCACGGCAATCAGCTGGCCCTCTTGCACCGTCAGCGATGGCACACTTAACTGAAAGAGAGTCTCTGGTGGTGCAGTGGCAGACTCTAGCACGGTGGCGGCAGGATAGCTGGCCTTGAAGGCAGGCAACACCAAGGGAAAGTGGAGTGCTGGAACGCTATTCGGCTGTTGGCTTTGCTGTTCGGCCAAGGTGGGTAAATCGGTTAAAATCGGCTCGATGCGTGCCAACGTCGCCTCGGCTTGCCGAAACATCGACATCATCCACGCCAAGCTCATGGTTGGCCAGCCTAACTGTTCAATCCACAACATTAAACTCAACAACTTTTGCTGGGGAAGATGCCCCTGTAGCAACCCCCATCCGCCCACGGTGAGTAAGGTCGCCAAGGTCGCCGCACTAGCCGAACCACTGGCCAACATCATAAACTGACGTTCACGCATGACGCTATGCTGAGCCGTGGCCACCTGTTGAGCGTGATCTTCAAAGCGAATCACCTCTTGGTGGGCTTGCCCGTAGGCTTGAAACATGGGTAGATGAGTCAGCGATTCACTGGCTTGCTGTGCCAACTTGGCCGAGGCCTGTTGCAAGGTACGAAAGCCCACCTTCAACCGTTGCGTAGCTCCTGCCGATACCCACAAGCACAAGGCGTAACACCCACACGCCACCAAGGTAAACTGCCACGAATACTGCATCATCAACGGTAGTTTGGTAGCATAGGCAAATAAGGCGTTAGAACCCAGCATCATACCTGCGGCGGTAAAGTATCGTACGGCGGTTAAATCCTGCGTTAAACGAGACACCATATCATCGGGCGATACCTGCTGTTGTTTTAAATAGGGAATACCCAACAAGCGTTCAAACAAGGCTCGGCGAAGTCGACTTTCTAGCGTTCTGCCCATGCCCAGTAAGCACATACGGCTGTAAAACCGAGAGGCGAAAATAGCCACCACTACCCCCACCAAGCTCACCACGCTGGTGGTTGCCAACTGGTGCTGTTGATAGGCTTGGTACAGTAAGCCTTCTAGCCACAGGGGGTAAAGGCTCATTAAGCTGTTGGTCACAATCATGGCAAGCAAGCCCGCCACAATTTGCCCTTTAAAAGGGGCCAGCCAGTGCCGACAAAAAGCCCACAGTGAACCGTGCTTAGGCTGAGGTGCCAAAAACACATCAGGCCTTGGGGTGGAGGGAGGCTTGCTGTTCATTGTTTAGATCAACACTCTCTAACTACTGGATTTTACCGAGTAAACCCTTTATAGGATTCAAAACCTAACAGATACAAAGCAAACACAAATGTTCTTTGTTTATCAGAAGCAAGTGTTTGTAATTCCTGTAATACGGTATCCTGTGGCATGTGATCTTGCACAAG
>JBJTUB010000085.1:0-1679 GCA_046080465.1 Vampirovibrionales bacterium
ACATCGGCTAAGGTGAGTTCCTTCAGCTCATCCAAGGTACTGGTGAAGAAGGCAACATCATCCGTCAGGGTGTAGCTTTCGCCTAAATTATCGGCCAAGCCTGCACTGGTTTCCACACTGCGGGCAAAGTCGGTTTTTAGCTTCTTCACGGTGCGGTCAAACTCAGCTTGGGTAATGGGGGCATCGCCCAACACGGCGGCCAGTTCGGCATCAATTTCCGCCAAGGCGGCAGGTACATCGCTAGCGATAAAGTTACCCTGCACAAAAAAGACGATCCCTAGTTTAAAGGCGTACTGGGTGGTACCTAAAGTGGTAAACTTACTAGGGGTTTGCTTTTCTACCAAGTTAAGGTGTAAACGACTCGACCGACTTTCGCCTAAAATATGGCTCGCCACACTCAAGGCCAAGCCCGCTTTTTTATCTTCTAGTTTGGGGCCGTGCCAACTTTTAATGACAAAACGAGTATCGTAGTCGCCTTGCAACTCTTGATAACGTTCCACCGTGGGGGTAGGTAGGCTTGCCCAGTGGGCATCGGCGGGGGGTTCGGTGTACACCTTGAGTGCTTCTGCCGTGTTGGTGATGGCACCAAAGTTGAAGGCTTCGGCTACTTGTTGGGTGAGGGATTCAAGCTCAAAGTTACCCACCACCACAGTCGTCATGGTTTGGGGGGCGTACCAACGGCGATAGTAGGCCAAAATCTGTTCACGGGGAATGGTGCCCACAATGTGGCGGGTGCCAATCACTTCCCGCCGATACGGATGCCCTGCGGGGTACATCATCTCGTTGACGGCGTTGTACACCTTCGTCCATGGGCGATCTTCACACATGCCAATTTCTTCAATCACCACGCCCCGTTCCCGCTTGACGCTGGGGGTTTCGCCTTTGTCGGGGTCGTAGGCGGGGCCAATTTCATCCTCGGGCAGGGTGGAATGTAGCAACATATCGGCGTGCATATCCAAGGCCGTGGCAAATTCGCCGTAGGCCGTGTTGGGGCCGGTAATGTAGTAAAAGGTGTAATCCTTCCACGTGGCAGCGTTAATGACCCCGCCCATGCTTTCCATGGCTCTATCAAACACGCCAGGGGCAAAACGGTCGCTGCCCTTGAACATGAGGTGTTCTAAAAAGTGGCTCACGCCGTTGTTCTGCGCATCTTCATGCAGAGAGCCTGTTTTCACCCATGTGGAGACGTTGAACACATCGCCCTGACGAGGCACGAAAATTAAGGTATGCCCGTTATTAAACTTAACAATACTGCCTTGTTCTTTTAAATACGGTAAGGCAAAGGGGGTGGTACTTACCACCGTGGCGGACGTGGCCGTAGCCCGTGGCGGAGCCGACGATAACGGCGTTGTAGGGGTAGCGGTTGCAAACATAGGGTCGGGGTGCCTCCTGCACAAAACAAGGTTACATCAACCTTATAACATTCAAGACACCCCTAGTATAGCATACGTTTACTATTGTTGCACTTCGCTTAAACGTTTTTCAATATAATTGACTATTTGCTGATAATCCAAAGCATAGTCTAATTTGTTTAGAGCCGTTTTATTATCCTGCTGATCGAAGGATTCCTTAGCCGCTTTTAAATAGTCTTGGGCATTCTGCATATTTTTGTTTAAAGCCGCTTCCAGTTGTTTGATGCTCATATTATTAATCTTAGACTTTGTGCCACCATCGACAGC
>JBJTUB010000086.1:0-13773 GCA_046080465.1 Vampirovibrionales bacterium
CAGGGTCAGCCAAAAATCGAAAAACACCCTTGAGCCATGCCACCGTAAGAATCACCCCTGCAATAATAAGCATGATGCTATGGGCATGAGGAAGCGTTAAAGGAAACAGCAATACCCACGAAAGATAGGCAAAGGCAACAATCACAAACCCTAAATAGCCCCTCGAAGAACTTTCTGCTAAAGGCGATTCCCTACGGTTAAGAAATGATTCTGCTTGAAAAAAATGAGAGCTAAAATAAATCCAAACAAGGGCATTAAACAGAAACCCATCACTGATAAACTTGAGGGTGAAGCACACACCAACAACAATGAAGCTAATAACTATCCATCCTAGTTCTATCCATCCTAGTTGCTTTTGTCGTGATAAAGCGAGTAATTGCCCTTGCCAAGAAAACCAAAAATGAATCAAGCCCATCCAAGCAACAGCTGTGTATAGATTGACAATATCAGGACTCAGCATCTTATGCAAATCGTGGGTTGCAGGCACAAGATTGATAGGAGAGGCATACAGAAAAGCGGCTAGGATCAAACTCAACCCCCACGCTTGAACAACATTTTTAAAAATCGGCTTTGTTTGCTCCATGAGCTTTTTCTTTTTTCCCCTCTGTTTTTAACCCTTAGCCCAAGCTATCTAAAACGGCGAGGGCCTCTTCTTTATCGTCAAAGTGGATGGTTTGATCAGCCAGAATCTGGTAGGTTTCATGCCCCTTACCCGCTAAAACAACCACATCACCCGCTTTAGCCGTGGTTAGGGCTAAGGCAATGGCCTTACGGCGGTCGGGTTCAACAAACAAACGCTCGGGGTTGTTGCTGGGTAGGCCACCTAAAATATCGGTAATAATTTGCTGGGGCTGTTCGCTACGGGGGTTGTCGCTCGTTACCACCACGCAATCGGCCAAGCGGTCCGCAATGGCTCCCATTTTTGGGCGTTTGGTGGCGTCCCGATCGCCCCCACAGCCAAACACCACCCACAGTTTTTGCGTAGGGGGGGTAATATCTCTGGCGGCCTGTAGCACATTCTCTAGGCCATCGGGGGTGTGGGCGTAATCGACAATCACGCTGGGTTGACCCTCGCCTTGCCCCACCACTTCAAAACGGCCTCGTACACCAGGTTCGCCTTCCAAGGCTTCCACCACGCTAGCCAACGGATAGCCCAAGGCTAAGCCCGTAGCCAAGGCCGCCAAACTATTGTAGACCGAAAATGCCCCTGCCATTTGCAACTGCACGGCTTGGCTACCCACGGGGGTGTGTACGGTATAGCTGGCCCCTTGCACGCTGTAACGCACATCCACGGCTCGCACGGTGGCGTGTTCGGCTTTCAGGCCGTACGTCCACACCTGCACGCCTGCGGGGACGGCCTCCACAAATCGCTGACCCCACGCATCATCGATGTTAATCACGGCATGCCGTGGCCGACCATCTATCGCCGTGGGGTTGAGTTGGCTAAAGAGCTTGGCCTTGGCCTGAAAGTAGCGTTCCATCGTCACGTGATAATCGAGGTGATCTTGCGTAAGGTTGGTGTGAATGGCCACGTCATATTCGCAGGTGGCCGTACGATCTTGATCCAAGGCGTGCGAGCTGACTTCCATGGCGACGCAGTCCGTACCGCCTTCGGCCAACTGTTGTAAGTAAGCCTGCAACACATCAGCCAAGGGGGTGGTGTTGCCCGTATCGGCATAGCTATTGCTAGCCTGAGCCGCTTTTACGCCAAGCGTACCAATGAGGGCCACCTTCTTTTGGGCGTGGGTTAAAATACGTTGTACCAAGTGGGTAACGGTGGTTTTACCGTTCGTGCCTGTCACGCCAATGAGCTGTAAACGTTGGGCAGGCAGGCCGTAAAAGGCCGAACACGCCACACCAAAGGCATGGTAGGTGTTGGCCACTTCAATTACCAGCACATCGCTAGGGAGGCTAGGGCGTTCCACGCCGTGTTGCACGATGAGGGCGGTGGCCCCTGCTTGCACGGCCTGAGCCAAGTAGGCGTGGCCATCGACTTTCGCTCCTTTTAAGGCCACAAACAAGGTACCCAACTGCACCTTGCGGGAATCTGCCGTAACGGCTTGAAAGGGAGCCACCTCGGCCGATTCAAGCTGGGGGGTGGGGGTGGTACAAGCCACACCGTAGTGGGTAAAGGCATCGGCTAGGGCTTGAGGGGAGAGACAAAACGACATCATCATCATAGGTTAAGGGGGTTCCAAACTATAGAAGGCTCTGCAAAAGGTTCAAGCGGATGAAATTTCAAGGAAACGAAAACGGCTTAGAGGGCGTGTACATAGAAGTACATAACCGATAAACGGCTTGAGTTGACAAAGAAAGTTCGCCGATTAGGGCTTTTGTAGAGGTTTGTATATTGGAGACTGTCTCTAGCGGTCACTTGTTAGCTGCGGTCTCCAGTGTCTCTGATCTAAGTCATTGTTCTAAAAGTAAGGCGATTAGGCCTCTATTGTTTCCTTTAATGCTTGCGTTTGTACCGAGTCTTAATGTGTTTAATCAATACGTTGTTAGGCATCTCGCCCACCAAGTTAAGTCAAAAAGTTTTCTTTTAGTTCTTTCTCTCTGGTTACTGTAAAATCAATGAGTTTAGTGAATGGGTGTTATTGTTACGATATAGAAAGGCTAATGCCGTGAGTTTTCCTGGTTTTCTAGGGCGTAAACTGGGCATGACCCAAGTGTTCGATGAGAATGGGTCCGCTGTACCAGTTACCGTCGTTGAATTACTTGAATTAACTGTTTCTCAGGTGAAAACACCCGAGAAAGATGGTTACGCTGCTATTCAAGTAGGTTGTGTCGAGGCCAAATCCAAGCATTTGACCAAAGCCCAACAGCAACATTTAGCAAAAAACAACTTGCCTTTGTTTCGTGTCTTGCGTGAATTCCGCTTAGAGGCTGATCAAGTGGCGAATTACAACGTGGGCGACCGCGTCAGCTACGAATTTTTAGAGTCGGGTGTGGCGTTGAACCTCACTGGCAAATCCATTGGTAAAGGTACCTTGGGTGGTATTCGTCGTTGGGGTCACTCTCGTGGTCCTATGTCGCACGGTTCCAAATCGCACCGTCTTCCTGGTTCGATTGGCGCAGGTACGACTCCTGGACGCGTATTCAAAGGGCTTCAAATGGCGGGTCGTACAGGTAACAAAACCACGACCATTCAAAACCTTAAAGTGGTTCGTCGTATTGCCGATAAAAACGTCTTGCTCGTCAAAGGATCCATTCCTGGGTGCGAAGGCGGCTTGCTGGTAGGCAAGGTTCGCTAGAACTGTCAATACGTCGTTTTACAGTCAATAGTAAGTTAAAGGATTTGTCGTTATGTCTTTAGTGGCTGAACGTTTTAATCAAACGGGCCAAACCGAGGGTCAAGTTGAACTCAACGCCTCTGTGTTTGGAATCACGCCCAACGAGCATCTGTTGTATTTGGCAGTGCGTCGTGAGCTGGTTAACGCAATGGCTGGCACCGCCTCTACTAAAACCCGTGGTGAAGTACGTGGTGGTGGTAAAAAGCCTTGGAAACAAAAAGGTACAGGCCGTGCTCGTGCAGGGTCGAACCGTTCTCCGTTATGGATTGGTGGGGGTGTGACCTTTGGTCCCAAGCCTCATAGCCATAACATTGGTATGAACAAAAAAGAACGTCGCTTGGCGATGATTTCTGCTTTGTCTGCCAACGTAGCTAAAATTAAATTGGTTCAAGATTTCTCGTTTTTAACGGCTCCTAAAACCAAAGAAGTGGCTACGTTGTTGGCAGGTATGGGTGCTGATTCCAGCAAGCGTGTTTTGTTGGTGGCCGATCTTTACGAAGATGTCAACCAGCACTTGTATTTTGCTGCCCGTAACCTCCCGAATGTTCGCATGGTCTTCCCTGATGAGCTCACCGTTCACGACATTATGTCTGCCAACGTGTTGGTATTTGCTCAGGATGCCTTGACCGAATTGCAAGAAAGGCTGGTAGGTAGCAATGGCTAAGCTGTTATATCAACTCATTAAATCTCCTATTATCACCGAAAAAGCAATGCAGCTCGCTCAATACAATCAATATGTATTTGAAGTGAATGCTACTGCCAACAAAATCCAGTTAGCTCAAGCATTTGAGCAACTGTTTCCTGGTCGTAAGGTCAGCGAAGTACGTGTCATTACTATTCCTAGTAAAGTGAAGCGTGCGTCTCGCAAACCGATGATCCGTAAGTCGTATAAAAAGGCCATTTTCACTGTTGTGGGTGAGCCTTTAGATTTCTTAGCTGCAGGAGAATAATCGTCTCATGGCAACGAAAGTTTTAAAACCTACCTCTGCAGGTGTCCGTGGGATGTCTCGTTTGGATAACTCCGATATTACGACAGATAAGCCTTACAAGCCTCTTTTGCAACCCATGAAAAGCAAAGCTGGCCGTAATGCGAACGGTCGTATCACCTGCCGTCACAAGGGTTCGGGTCACAAAAAAACCTACCGTGTGATTGACTTTAAACGTTTTGATAAAGTGGGTATCACCGCTGTTGTAGAAACCATTGAATACGATCCTAACCGTAATTGTCGTATTTCGTTGGTGTGCTACAAAGATGGTGAGCGTCGCTACATTTTGCATCCTCAAGGTGTCAAGGTGGGTGATGTGATTGAAAACGGCCCTCAAGCCGAAATCAAAGCTGGCAACGCCATGCCTTTGCAAAACATTCCTTTGGGTACGGTCGTGCACAACGTTGAGTTGCGTCCTGGTCGTGGTGCTCAGATGGTTCGTACTGCTGGTGGTGGTGCTCAGTTGATTGCTAAAGAAGGTACCTATGCCACCTTGCGTTTGCCTTCGGGTGAAATGCGTAAAGTGTTAATCAACTGCTACGCAACCGTGGGTACGTTGGATAACGCCGAGTGGAAAAACATCAACTTGGGTAAAGCTGGCCGTAAGCGTTGGATGGGCGTTCGTCCTACCGTGCGTGGTTCGGTCATGAACCCTGTTGATCACCCTCACGGTGGTGGTGAAGGTAAAGCACCAATTGGTCGTCCCTCTCCTGTGACTCCTTGGGGTAAACCTACCTTGGGCAAAAAGACACGTAAGCCTAAGAAGTACTCGGATCGCTTGATTGTCCGTCGTCGCAATGCGAAGTAACGAGAAGGAGTAAGGATTGATGATGGCCCGTTCGCTAAAAAAAGGTGCTTATGTGCACCCTTCCCTTGAGAAAAAAGTGGAAGAACTGAACAACTCTGGTAAAAAAGTGGTAATCAAGACGTGGTCCCGTTCTTCCATGATCACGCCTGACATGATTGGTCACACCATTGCTGTACACAACGGTCGTGTACACGTCCCTGTGTACCTAACCGAACAAATGGTTGGGCATAAGCTTGGTGAATTTGCGTTGACACGTACGTTCCGTGGTCATGCAGATAAAAAGGTCAAGAAAAAGTAGTCGAAAAGGAAAGTGACATGGAAGCAACCGCTCGTCAAAAAAATATTTGGATGACAGCACGCAAGCTTCGTCGCGTGTTGGATATGATCCGTGGTAAAGGCTTTATTGAAGCTGTTGCCATTTTGAAAACCTCGCCTTACCGTGCTTCTGAGCTTGTGCTGAAGAAGTTGGTCGAGGCTGCTCATAGTGCTGTACAACAGCAAGGGGCCACCTTCCAAACGTTGGTTGTCTCCTATGCTGTGGCTGATGAAGGCCCAACGCACCGTCGTTTCAAGCCCCGTGCTCAAGGTCGTGTGTATCAACGTCTCAAGCGTACTGCACACCTGACCGTTCGCGTTAAGCAAGTAGTATAAGGAAGTTGAAACGTGGGACAAAAAGTACATCCTAAAAGTTTACGTGTGGGTCTCATTCAAGATTGGGATTCCAACTGGTTCTTTAAAAACTCTAAAGATTTTGCGAAATATGTAAAAGAAGATCATGTGATTCGCTCTTACATTGCAAAAAACTACCGTCACTCCTCGATTAGCTCGGTTCGAGTATTGCGTAAGTCGGGTCGTTTGATTGTTCAAATCATTACGGGTCGTTCTGGCGTGATTATTGGTCGTGGTGGCGCGAATCTTGAGCAACTTCGTACGAATTTGTCTCAGTTATTGAAAGCCAATAACGTGAGTATTGAAGTACTCGAAGTGAACTCGGTGGATGCCGATGCACAATTGATCTCTGAAAACATTGCAATTCAACTTGAAAAGCGTGTAGCGTTCCGTCGTGCCATGCGTCAAGCCATTCAAAAAGCCATGCGTGCTAACGCTTTGGGTATCAAAGTGATGATCTCGGGTCGTTTGGCGGGTGCGGATATTGCTCGTACCGAATGGAGCAAAGAAGGTCGTATTCCTCTGCACACCTTTAAGGCGGGTATTGAATTTGGTTTCTCAGAAGCTTCGACCGTATTTGGGATTATCGGTATTAAAGTTTGGGTCTACCGTGGTGATGGCGTGATGGGACAATTGGTTGTTCCTAACGTGAAGCTTGGTAACAAACAGCAAGGCAACCAACAAGGCAATGAACAAGGCGATAATCGTCGTCGTGGCCCTGGTGGTGGTCGTGGTAAGCAACGTCAAGAACGTCAAGGCGGACGCCCTAACCAACAACGTGGTTAAGTTTAGAACTGGGTGTTGTGTTTAAACGCACAACACCTGATTTTAACGACTTGATTCGTTTGTATGCTTGCGATAAGCTATAACGTATTCAATTATTTTGCTGGCTGTCTCTAAGCTGTCAATTCATTATTTTACAAGCGTATTTGGAGATTACATCCTATGTTAATGCCAAAACGTACCAAGTTCCGCAAGCAAATGCGTGGGAACATGAAGGGTTATGAAACCCGTGGTACCTCTCATGAATATGGTGATATTGCCTTACAGGCTATGGAGCCTGGCTGGATCACCAGTCGTCAAATTGAAGCTGCTCGTCGTACGATTGCTCGTGCTGTTCGTCGGGGTGGTAAGATTCATATTCGTATTTTCCCTAACAAGCCTGTTACGAAAAAACCTTTAGAGGTTCGTATGGGTTCGGGTAAAGGGAACCCTGAGTTTTGGGTTGCCGTTGTAAAGCCTGGCCGTATCCTATTTGAAATTGCTGGTGTAAACAAACAATTAGCTGAAAACGCTTTGAAGTTGGCTGCTCAGAAATTTCCTATCAAGGTTCGTGTTTTACACAAAGATGCATTTAGTGAGGCCGTTCGGTAAATCGTATGTTGAAAGCAGAAATTAAAAACTTGCAAACTTTGTCTGATGCAGAGTTAAGCACCAAGCTCAATGAGCTGGAGCATGAAATCTTTACGCTTAAATTGCAACGTAAGACCATGCAATTGACCGATACCTCCAAAATCAAGAAGGCCAAGCATTTGTTAGCCTTTATTAAAATGCTTCGTCATCAACGTGAGTTAATTAAAATCGGAGGTTAGTCGTCATGGCTACAAGACAATTACAAGGTATCGTTGTTTCTAATAAATCGGATAAAACCATCGTTGTACGAGTCGAGCGTTTGCAACCCCACCCTAAATACGGGAAAGTAACCGCCGTCTCTAAGAAGTTTCATGCTCATGATGAGCATAACCAGTGCAACATTGGTGATGAAGTGCTTATTACCGAGTCCCGCCCGTTGAGCCGCTTAAAGCGCTGGGCGTTGGCTTCGGTAGTGCGTCAAGCCGATATCGTTTAGATCAGTTTAAAGTGAGGTTATTATGATTCAGCAAGAATCCAGACTTGTTGTAGCCGACAACACAGGGGCTCAAGAGCTATTGTGTATTCGTGTTCTACGCAAAAACACTGCCAGTGTGGGTGACAAGATTATCGCAACCGTGAAATCTGCCTCGCCCAACATGCCCGTGAAAAAATCGGATGTGGTACTGGCCGTGGTTGTACGCACTAAGTTTCCAGTGCGTCGTCCTGATGGTAGCACCGTGGCCTTTGGCGACAATGCTGCCGTTATCATTAACAAGGACGGAAACCCTAAAGGAAGCCGTGTGTTTGGTCCAGTAGCCCGTGAACTTCGTGAAAACAATTTTATGAAGATCGTCTCGTTGGCTCCTGAAGTATTGTAGGCTTAACCATAGGAGTTCGTAAGCTATGATCGCTAAATTTAAGAAAAAACTGCTGGCCACCCAGCAATCTTTTCACGTGAAGCGTGGCGACCATGTTTTCATTTTGGCCGGTAAGGACAAAGGTAAAGATGGTGTAGTGCGGATGGTAGATCGTCAACGTAACCGTGTGTTGGTTGATAGCGTCAATATCATCAACGGCAAAGAGCGTCCCATTCATATCTCGAATGTGAAACTTTTCCGTGCTGAAAGTGAAGTGGCAGGGTAGTCTGTATGAAAAGTTTAAAACAACAATATCAAGAAGATATATTTAAACAACTGCAGGAAGAACTCGGTTGTGAGAACATATACCAAGTGCCTCGTTTGGTGAAAGTGGTAATCAACGTTGGTTTGGGCGATGCAGCTCAAAATGCCAAATTGTTGGAAGAAGCTGTTAGCCACTTGGCCTTGATTACGGGTCAAAAACCTTTAGTCACCCGTGCTAAGAAGTCGATTGCTGGCTTCAAAGTGCGTGAAGGGATGCCGATCGGTGCGATGGTCACACTTCGTGACGAACGCATGTACGATTTTCTTTCGAAACTGGTTAATGTGGTACTGCCTCGTATCCGCGACTTTCGTGGTGTGAGCGACAGCGGCTTCGATGGCCGTGGGAACTACAACCTTGGCTTGAAAGATCAACTCATCTTCCCTGAAATCGAGTATGACATGATTTCTCGGATGCGTGGGATGAACATCACCATCGTTACCTCTGCTTCTGATGACAAGCAGGCCAAAGCCTTGCTTGAGAAGATGGGGTTCCCCTTTGTTGCTCGTGAAAAAACCAAGACGCTTGCGTAGTTAAATTACAGGAGTATCTACCTTGGCTAAAATATCTATGATTACCAAAGAAGAGCAACGTCAAGAAAAAGTTGCTCAAGGTAAATATCCTAAAGTGCGTCTTCGGAACCGTTGTTCCATTTGTGGTCGTTCTCGTGGCTACCACCGCTACTTTGGTATTTGCCGTGTGTGCTTGCGTAAATTTGCCCATGAAGGTAAATTGCCTGGCGTTATCAAATCCAGTTGGTAACCAGTTAAGTATCGAGAGGAAGTCTCAATGTTTTCGGATCCTATAGCAGATATGCTAACTCGTATTCGTAATGCGTTACGAGCTGGGCATATGGAAGTAAACATTCCAAAATCTAAACTCAAATTAGAAATTGCTAAAATCTTATTGCGTCAAGGCTACATTGCAGGGGTTCAATCAAATGATGATGAACGCTCCTTTTCTGTAGTGTTGAAATACGACAATCAAGGTGAACCTGCTATTCGTACCATCAAACGCGTCAGCCGTTCTGGCTTGCGTGTCTACGCCAAAAGCGATAAACTCCCTCGTATTTTGTCGGGTTCGGGTACCGCTATTGTTTCTACAAGCAAAGGGTTATTAACAGACCACGAAGCTCGTAAACAAGGCGTGGGTGGCGAAGTACTTTGCTACGTCTATTAATCCCTCTAGGCGAGCGTGGTTCTTGCCTTAAGATTGTTAAGGTTCTTTAAAGACCTCTATCAAAGAGTCGCTGAAAAGACCTTGTTCGTTGAAACTCAATGAAGAAACATGCGATGAGTACTGGGAACTCTCCTTGGTTGAAAAACTGCTCCCGTATGTTTCTTCCTTCAGTTCTCTTACTTATAAGAGAATGAAGACTACAGTGTAAAGGTACTTTGTGATGATGTCTCGTATTGGGAAAGCTCCCATCGATGTACCCAACAACGTAGAAGTCTCGATTGACACTGCCACCAATGTGGTTGTGGTCAAAGGCTCCTTGGGTACATTGACACGCGAATTTCGTCGTGAAATTAGCATCGAGCGTGAAGGTCAAACTTTGCGTGTGGTGCCAACTGGCGAAACTCGTACTCACCGTGCATTGCATGGTTTAAGCCGTACGTTGTTGAACAACATGGTTCAAGGCGTGGCAACTGGGTTTACTAAAAACTTAGAACTCGTGGGCGTGGGTTACCGTGCTTCAGTTCAAGGCAACACCTTGTCGTTGGCTTTGGGTTTTAGTCATCCTGTTGAGTTCCAAATTCCCGCTGGGCTTGAAGTGAAGGTAGAAGCCAACACAAAAATCGCTATCAAAGGCTATGATAAACAAGCCGTGGGCGATTTGGCTGCTGCTATTCGTGCAAAGCGTCCGCCTGAGCCTTACAAAGCCAAGGGTGTGCGTTATGCAGGCGAAGTTATTCGTCGTAAAGCTGGTAAAGCTGGTAAGAAGTAATAGGGTGGCTTAAACTATGTACAAACAAATTAATCGTAAAGAAATTGTTCGTAAACGCCATCAGCGTATCCGTAAGCGCTTGTCGGGTTGTGCCGATATGCCCCGCTTGGCCGTGTATCGTTCCAACAAGCACATTTCTGTGCAGTTGATTGACGATGTGGCGATGGTGACCTTGGCTGCTGCGAGCACGCAAGAAAAAGACTTGCGTTCCGCTTCGGGTGCCAACGTTGAAGCTGCGAAAGCGGTTGGCAAATTGATTGCCGAACGTGCTTTGGCTTTGGGCGTGCAAACCGTGGTGTTTGATCGTGGTGGTAACTTATACCACGGTCGTGTAGCGGCGGTGGCGGATGCTGCTCGTGAAGCTGGCTTGTTCTTCTAAAGAAAAACGAGTTGACGCTACAAGACTTACTTGATTTTAAAACACCTTTGATTCACATAGTTGTTGCTTATGCTACACTGTAGAATCAAGGGTGTTTTGTTTTTACTTATACCATTTTTAGAAATGAAGGATGTGTAGGTGATTTCTAGGAGCCTAGACTCGCAGATGAGTGTGGTGACCATAGAGGTACATAAGCTCATCGAGAATCGTAGCGACAACGAAAGCGGCAGACGCCCTTTATTTATGAAATTGGTATTAGAAGTAGGAGTGTTACTTGTGGTGAACCGCTATCGTCAATGTCAGTTATCTATCCCTGTTATCACCGTTATGCTGTTGGGAAGCCTGATGGGGCAGGGCATGGTGATGTCTGCCTTAGGTGCGGTGACGCTTTCTCCAATCGAGGTTTCTAGCTCACCTAAGACGCAACGTTCACCCTCTTCTCCTGAAAAAAAACAACTTGAAGACACGAACGTAACCCGTTTTAGCTTGCCGAACGGGCACCAAGTGATGATATTGCCCATGCCCTCGGCTCAAAGCGTGGTATTGGATACATGGATTGATGTCGGTTCAAAAAATGAAACCAGCACACTCAACGGCCTCTCGCATTTTTTAGAACATTTGTTATTTAAAGGGAGCGAGGGTTTGCCACTGGGAACCTTGGATGCGTGGATTGAGCATCAAGGTGGGATGACCAACGCAGCTACCAGTAAAGACTTTACCCATTACTATCAAGTATTGCCCAGTGCTTCGCTTAAGGAAGGGTTGGATAAGCACTTTAAACTAATTTATACCCCTCGGTTTCCTGAAGCAGAGGTGAACAAAGAGCGGGGCGTGGTGGTAGAGGAAATGCGACGTGCCAGAAACAACTTAATGCACACGGGCTACGATGACTTGAGTGCCTTGGTGTTTACGGGGCATCCGTACGGGCAAAGTACGTTGGGGCCACCTAGCGTGATTCAGCAAACGCCTTTGGCTACCATTCGATCGTACTATCAAACATTTTATCAGCCTGAGCGAATGCTGACCCTGATTGCGGGACCTGTAGACCTCAGCCAGCTTAAAACCTGGATGCCAACCCTCCCGACGTTATCGAAGCTATCGCAAACGTCTGTGCCTAAAGAACCGATGTCGTTTACATGGCCGGCCTTGAGTCAGCCTTTGATACAGGTACAACAACACCCGACGGCCAAACAGCCTTTGGTATTGGCCATGTTGCCCCCACTACAATCCACAGACTTAGATACGTTGGATGCCGAAATTGCCAACGATTTATATGCCGATTATTTAACCGACCCCGATGTAGGGGTGTTGACCTTAGCCTTGTGGAAAACGGATCAGCCTGTGGTACTTGCCTTAGGGGCAGGGATGCAGCCCATGCGGTATACGAATGTGTGGATGCAACAGTTTTCAGTTTTACCTAGCAAAGAAGCCGAATTTCAAACTCGTTTGGGGGACACGCTGGCCACCTTTCAGCGTAGCCCCTTGAACAAAACACGACTGGAAACATTAAAACGTCAACGCTTGTACAGTTATCGCTTTGAACATCAAGAGCCACAAAACCTAACGCAAACGGTGGGCTACTATCATGCCCAACACCGCACGCAAGATGCCTTTGCCTATGCCGAACGCTTGAAAACCTTTGATGTAGCAAAGGTGATGAGCCTCCACAATCAAGGTGGGTTAGCGTGGCATCAGGCACGTTGGTTGGTGTTGCAGCAGCAACCCCTGACCCCTACGATTGAAGCCCCGTGGAAGCAAGCCTTCCAAGCTTTACCCACGATTATTTCTCAAAAAGAGAAGACTCTTTCAACCCAACAAACAACCGAAGTACCCAGTCAAGAAGCGTGGCAACAACGCTGGACAGACGGGGGGCATCGTTGGTGGCATCGTGGGTATCATCAACCACAAACCGTGAGTATTCGCTATACGGTCGCCTTGCCAACGTCTACGTCACCTCAGCAACGAGCAAGTGTAGAAGTGTTAGGCGAGATGCTAGGCGAACGGATTGTAGGCCTCTCCGCCGAAGCGTGGCAATCTTACCTAAAAGAGCATGGCTTGCAATGGAACGTAAGTACTGATGCCGATGGCGTTGTGTTCGCCATGGATGCCCCTGTGGAAGAAGAAACCGCGGCATGGTGGGCATTCAGCCAAGTGCTGGAACGTTCGGAGCTGCCCGAAATGTTGATGCGACAAAAACAAAACGAGGCTCTTGAAGCCTTGCAATCCCTTGAGCAACACCCCCAAGCCTATAGCCAAAGCGAGCTAGAACAACGTGCCTTTGCGGGCTTGCCGTATGGCTTGCAAGGCATGGCTTGGCAACCGTATTTAAAACGCTTGCAGCCCAAACAGGTACACCAAACATGGCAATGGTTACGCCAACAACCGACAACGTTGGTGACTGTAGGCACGCAAGAAACGGTTCCACCACAACGGGTATTAACGAGCTTACCTAAAGTAGCTTCGCTAAAAGCAGAGCCTTTTGCTTCTGGGGGGAAGCCAGCCAAGCCTACGCTAGACTGTTTGAACAAAGCAGGCCAAGCCACCAGTTGGGTGTATTGGGCGTGGCCTGCCCCCCCCACAGGCAGTGAGGAAGCCTTGGCCTTACGCTTGGTGCATTTATACATGGGCGGGGGGATGTCTTCACGGTTGTTTACTGAGGTGCGTGAAAAACGTAGCTTGGCCTATGAGGTAGCCAGCCAGTGGTTGGGGCATCGCACGGCATCGCTTTGGACGTGGTATGCGGGTGTAGCCCCTGAAAATGAGGCCAAGGCCGTGGCCGTGTTTGAGCAGTTACGAGAGGAGTTGCTGGCTTCGCCGTTGCCTGCTGAAACGCTGGAACGCTTGAAAACAGAACTGTTGGGTAAAATGGCCGTGGCCAAAAACACCCCTGCCGATTGGGCGAATAGTCAGGTACGTTATGCGTATTTAGGATTACCGCTAGCGTATGAGGCCAACACCCAAGCTCGTTTAACACAACTAACGCCTGAACGCTTACACCAGTGGGTACAACAACGGTTAGCCAAAGAAAAAACATGGCAGTTTCGTTTGAGTAGCCAGTGTCATACCCGTTTAAACGAATAAAACATTTACCGCAGGCTATACACTGATTGCTGTGGATTGGAAAAACTGCGAAAGTTTTGTGAGATACCTGCCGATAC
>JBJTUB010000087.1:0-1742 GCA_046080465.1 Vampirovibrionales bacterium
TGCCCTACGGGCAATCTTGAGAGGCCGGGGCGTTCGCCCCCACAGTGAGGAGGGACAATCTCAATTCTTACGCAAGATCCTCATTGTGAAAAACCTCTCAAAGGCTCCCCCCTCGATTTATTAACGGGGGCGTTAGCCCCCATTGCCCCCATTTTTTAGATCGTTACGCTTTTAGCGTTCGGTGTTTGATTGCGGGGTGAACGCCTCGGTCTCTCAAGATTACCCGTAGGGCAATGCAAAACAAGAAGCTTAGGAATAGGCGGAAATCTTTTCAAAAACTAAAAAAGCTAAGCGACGCTGGCGGTTAACTTTGCTTCAATCATGGCGAATACCTTCGGGTTTAAGGCCAAGGTTAGATGATCAATCGCCCAATCTTCCCATACATGATGGCTAGCTTTTGCCGCCTCTGCAGTGCGTGGTTCAGGGATGGCCACCGTCAAGCGAGACGTATCAACAGGGGCAGCGGTAGCTCGCACGATTTCTTCTTCCGTGGTCAGCCTGCCTTTTTGCACAGGAACAATAAAATCCCAAATGGTTAAAATACTATGCAACATCACGCCCACCAAACGATGAGACACATTGTTCGAGTTACAATAAATAAGCTGATCAAAAATAGCAGGAATCGGCTTGTGCGGGTGACGTTGATGCCAATAATCCCGAAGCACCTTCACGCCATCGGCTCCTAAAAAGCCCGTACCTAAAGCAATAAGCGAACGAACAGGCGTGGATTCTGGTGCTTTATCCAGCAGGTACTTTGTAATTAGCCCACCCAAACAGTGACCAATCACATGCACGTGTTGCCCCTGATAACGTTGATGCAAGGCTTGCAACTGTTCATTCACGCTTTGAGCCATTTCCTCTAACGCCCCTAAGCCCTGTTGTGGTAGGCGTGCCACGTAGGTAGGATACCCTTTATTGCTAAAATGTTCTACCATCTCTCTAAAAAACGCAGGCGGCGTGTTTAAGCCTGGTACAATAAGAATCGGGGCTTGATGACTATGACGAGCCTCCGTGGTTCCTTGCTCACCTTCCACATGCGGTACATCATACTGCACAAAGCCCCCTTGACGGTTGAGGGCATAGTAATCTTGACGTGCTTTTTTTGAAAGGCTCGTAATACGACAACAGGCTGCCAACACCGTGTACCAAAACGCAAGATACAATCGCAATAACCGTGGTAACTTATTAAGCCAACGCCAAGGCAAGGGGTGCAACACCGTTTCTGCATAGTTTAGTAAATTGGCAACTTCTTGTTGGGCCAACTGTTTATACAAGGGGCTTAATCGTAAAAAAAGCATCCCGCACACACTTCCTAGCCCACCGTAAAGCCACGGTCTGGGGCTTTGATGTTTACCGCCTTGGGTTTCGGTACAGGTGGCATCGGGTTGCTGTAATTGGTGAAGGCGACTTAAATAAGAACGAAATAATTGAAGAATCATAGGCACTAACATTAACTGACTAAATGTTTTACTGGGCAGGGCAAGAACGACAACTATTCAATGAAGTAATGCTACTATAACACAAAAATAAGGTTCGGGTTATCTATTAATGAAGCAACTCCATCGAATGCCCCATGCCCGATCTCTAAAAAAGTAAGTCCTACGCCAACGGTCAGGAAGAGTAGCACCGAGCTTGACACTTGACAAAATAAAAGGAGAGTGTTAACTAAAGGTTGTTTACAAACGATGTTAGTCTCCTGCCTTAAGTTGCCCTCTGGGCAACGTAGAGAGGCCGTTCCTCCC
>JBJTUB010000088.1:0-3419 GCA_046080465.1 Vampirovibrionales bacterium
GATGTTTTTTGGCTAGTTGATAACAAGGAGTTGAGGCGTGTACACAGACATACAATGCGAGACTCCTTCTCATACCAATTTCATAAATAAAGGGCGTCTGCCGCTTTCGTTGTCGCTACGATTCTCGATGAGCTTATGTACTTCTATGGTCACCGCACTCATCTGCGAGTCTAAGCTCCTAGAAATCACCTACACGCCCTTCATTTCTAAAAATGGTATCAAAACAAGACTACGAAACGACAAAGTTAGCGACCGCATCAAACTTTTTGCTGCACGCTCTTTAAACGAAGGTGGATAGTAACATCAGCGTAAGACCGTGGCCAGTTCTTTAGGCAGGGTAGGCGTCCCCCCCCACGACGGAGGCAACGCCAAGGTGACAAACTCTAAACTGCCATCAGGTAGCTTTTTAAAACTCAGCTTAAAGGGTTCGGCTTTGTCGCCCGTTGTCAGGGCGGTCAGCTCAAGCTGCGTAGCGTTATCCATGTACTTAAACTGTTTCAGTTCATCGTTTTGGCCAAACAACAGTAAGCGAGTCAATTGATCGGGCTGGAGCGTTTTTTCTAAATGAGGAATCACCGCCTCTACGCCGTATTGCTTTGCCACGTTGCGAGTCAGTTCGGCCATGTTGAGCGTTTCAAGCTGGGCTTCTGCCTCAGGGGGGAGTTGCATCCCCGCAGGCAGACGTTCTTGCAAGGCTTGAGTCACGCCACTTTGTACCAGTACTTGCTTGACAAGTGGATGATTCAACGCAGATGCGGCATCGTCCGCAGGTATCTGAGCAGGGGAAAGAGCCTTGGCTCCATCGGCAGGCTTGAGCAGGGGTTGAGAACTTAGCCCTAGCAGTGAACCAACATCGTAAAAAAGGAAAAACGCAACCCCCGCCACGGCCAGCACAGGCACCGAGAGTAACAACAGCAATCGCCCTAGTAACGGCTTTTTCTTTTTAGAAGAACGAGGGGGCATTCGTGTTATACCAACCCTTCCAACTGTTGTTGAGCCGTCTGGTTTTCTTGCCGTTCACGCCACCATGTCAGCATGGCCGAGGCCACAAAGATGCTCGAATACGTACCCACTAAAATACCCAAGGCCATACAAAGCACCAAGGCACGGGTGCTATCGCCCCCAAAAAAGAACAACGCCACCAACGGCAAGAAGGCCGTTAAACTGGTGTTAATGGAACGTGCCAAGGTTTGATTCACGGCAATATTGGCCAGTTCAATAAAGGGTAGTTTTTGAGAATACAATAGCCGAGTGTTTTCACGCAAGCGATCGTATACCACGATGGTATCATGCACGCTAAAGCCAATCACCGTCAACATGCCTGTAATAAACAAGGCGTCAATCTCGTACCCGAAAAACCGCCCCAGTAAGGCAAACGTGCCAATCACAAACAAAGAATCGTGCAGTAAGGCCACCAAGGCACACAGGGCGTAATCTAACTGAAAGCGATAGGTCAGGTAACCCGTAATCAGCAGATACGCAATGGCCAAGGCCAAGAGGCCGTTTTGAAAGAGTTCGGCAGCCAAAGTGGGGCCGACACTACTACGCTGTAGCGATTCAAGCTTGCCCGTGGTGGGAGCCAAGGCTTGAGTTACCTTGGCTAAATCGGCATCGCTATGCGTGGGTAAACGTAGGCTCAACAGCGTGAGCGATTCGGTTTGCGTTGGTTTGGCGGTGGTGGCCACAGCCGTGGTGCTGGTAGTGGCTTTTTCGGCAGTGGCGGTGGCCACTTGGGTAGAACGCAACTGAACGACGGCTCCCTTTAAGCCAACGGTTTCCAGCTGGGTGCGTAAGGTCGGTAAACTGGCTTGGGTTAAGGGCTTGTCGGTTTTGTAATCCACCAAGGTACCACCCACATAATCGATGCCTAAACGCAACGGGCTCCCCCATTCGGCTTGGTTCCAAACCAAGCACAGCAACCCAGGGATACATAAAAGTATGGATACCAACACATAGCCAAAGCGTTGACTTTGAAAATGAATCAAAGGTTTTTTCGTGGGCGAAGCCACAGAAGGCGTGGTAAATAAAGAATAGGTTTCGGTCATCATGGATCTATAAAACTTTATATACTGATAGTCGTTTCAACTGGGTAACACGGTTAGGATGGTTTAGCCTTGCGAGAAGTTCATTTTCTCACGCTTGCTCATGCCTAGAAACAGTTGCAAGAAGGTTTGAGTCACAAACAAAGCGGTAAACATCGAAACCCCCACCCCAGCAGCTAAGGTTAGGGCAAAGCCTTTCACCGCCCCTGTACCCAGCCACCATAGCAAGGCACAGGTAATCAGCGTGGTGGTGTTGCTATCTAAAATAGAGGGCAAGGCACGATCAAACCCCAGTTGCAAGGCACGCCCCAAGGGCTTTTGCTGGCGGAGTTCTTCTTTAGTGCGTTCAAAAATAAGGATGTTGGCATCCACAGCCATACCGATACTGAGAATAAAGCCTGCAATACCCGCCAAGGTAAAGGTGACACCCAACAACTGGAATAACGCATAACTGAGGATGGCGTACACCACCAAGGCGAGGTTGGCAATCAGGCCAAACTTTTTGTAGTACGCCCCCATAAACAACAACACCAAGCCAAGGCCGATGCTACCTGCCATCAGGCTTTGGTGCAAAGCAGCTTCGCCTAGCAAGGCCCCCACGCTACTTTCTTCCACCACGTCCACCCCTACGGGCAAGGCCCCCGCATTGAGGGTATCGACCATGGTTTTCGCTTCTTCACGAGTGAAATTGCCTTCAATATAACCTGCCCCTTCTAAAATAGGGGTATTCACAGCAGGAGCCGACACCAATTCACCATCAAAAAACACACCCAGCTTTTCTCGTTTAGGAGCCATCTCGGCCGTGAGTTCGCCAAAGCGTTTCGCCCCTTCACCATTAAAAGCAAAGTTTACAATCCAATCGCCATTTTGTTGAGTGCCTAAATCTGCCTTGCTTAAATTAGCTCCACCTAGCCCCACAGAGACCCACTGCCCTTGCGGATTTTGACGTTTAAAAGCTAACTCGCCCACTTTGCCCAGTTGCTTCTTGGCTTCTTCAGGGTTGGTAATACCAGGGATTTCAATCAGCAAGCGTTCTTCGCCTGATTTTTGCACCAACGCCTCGGAGATACCGAGCTTGTTGACTCGTTTCTCAATCACCAGCTGGAGGCTATCCATGGTTTCAGGGGTGATGGTTTTCACGGTTTCGGTGGGGGTGGCTTGCAACAATAGACGAGTCCCCCCTTTGAGATCCAAGCCCAAGCGAGCGGGTTGGGTGGTAGCGACATACACAGAGGCGACCACCAGCAAAATCAGACCAAAAAACGTCAGTTGGCTTTGTTGTGTGTGTTTCATAAAAAAGAGCGTATTTCTATTAAATATATAGTGAAATGCCACTATTTCCGAACCTTCTTAGTTTTCTCGTTGCGTGTCGTCTTT
>JBJTUB010000089.1:0-7561 GCA_046080465.1 Vampirovibrionales bacterium
TGGGTAGGGCTAAGTACACGCCCCACTTGAGGCGGATGCCCATACAGGGCGAGGCTATACAGCCCCACTAAGCCTATGAGTATCATCCAAATACGAGCGGGCATTGATGACTCCTTCTGCCAAATGCGTCTACATTATTTAGTGTACCATTCTTTCGTTTTAAAAACAAAAAGAGTCATTTACAACGAACAACGGTGTTTATTAAAGCATCTCCTTTAAACGAGTTCTTATACTTTTTTAAAAATTAGTTATTTTGATGTGTTGATGATATGTGTGCTTAGAAAGCCCTTTGAACCATGATGAGTATGTCCCTTCCCTCTATGCTAACCGCCTACAGTACACCAGTTCCTGCGGGGTTGCCAACCACACCCACTGTATCCAATTCGCCCGATGTAGGTGCTTTATCTACGCCAGTACCTACTACCCCTACAGGATTAATTACGACTACGACTCCTACTCCTACAACGAGTTGGGGAAGCCTTGTGAGTAACCAACCTGCCAATAGCTTGGGTTTAGCATCCAATACCAACCAGCCTCCGTTTGATTTACGTGGCTGGAGTCCGCAACAGCTCATTCAAGCAAAGCAGCAAGGAATGTATGCCAATAATCCAGAGATGCTGCGTTCCATTGATTTTTATCTTGGCCAGCTTCCTCCAAGTTCTGTGCTGAATTCATCTTCTTCTCCCGTAACTTCTTCTCTTGGTAGTGTGCCTTCATCCCCTCAGCCCGAAAAGAAAAAAGAAGGTGGTGGCCTCTTCGGAGGAGATATCTTCGGTACCATCCTAAAGTGGGCTCCGATTGCCATTGCGTTGTTTACCAGCGGGATTTTTGGGGGTGGTAAATCCAATAAAACAGAATCGGCTAAAGGTTCTGAAAAAAGTGGGGTTAGCAGTGAAGCGAAAAAGGCTGCTCAATTAAGCTACGATAATTTGATGGATAGAGCCGAAGAGTTAGCTAAAGAAATTAAAGCACTGGTACCTCAACAAACAGAGGCAGCCAAGGCAGTGGCTGATGCTCAAACAAAGCTAAACGCTGCTAAAACAGAACCTGAGAAACAAGCTGCTCAAGCAGCAGTAGGCAAAGCCAAAAAGCAGGAAGAAGAACTTAAAGCGAAAGTTGATGAGCGGCGTAAGGAATTTGAACAGGTAAAAGCCGATGCCGATAAAGCCTATGAACGCTTAGAGGATGCCTATGCAGGGCGTAGCACAAGTACCGAGGTAACGGTACCGACCATCGAGTAATAAAAGACACACACCAAGAACGAAGTCGTTTGATAACAGCCGTCCTCTTCAGCCCCCCTATGGCCTAACCGCCTAGGGGGGCGTTTGTCCTCGCAATGAAGGAGAGGTGTATAGAAACTGAGCAGAAGCCCCATTGCACACAGAACCGCCCCATGCTACACTACATCCAGTAAATGATTAACGAAAGAAAGCACGCCACACCCATGTACACCCTGCTGCTAGCCCCGCCCCACGGGGGAAAAACCCGCACCCTGCAAGAACAGGTTCGGCAGTGGTGGCATGAAGAAGGCGTGCCAAGTGATGCCACCCTCATTTTAGTGGCCAATAGCCAACAACAACGCCAATGGCAACAGGCTTTACTCGCCAACCAACCTACATTGTCGTTGGGGAGCTTGCCCGTATACACCTATCAAGGCTATGTGCGTAACCTATTGTATCAAGTGTGGCCGTTGATAGAACAACGTTTACAACAATTTTACCCGCACACCACTGCCCACGCCACCCCCCTGCCCGATTTAGTAGGGCTAGAGGAAACCGAGTTTCTGCTAGGGACACTGATTGACCCTTTTATTCAAGAACACGCCCCGTGGCTGGAGCCACTGAAGCTGACCCCTCGTAGCTTTAAGCGTCAACTAATTCGCCGATTGCGGTTGCGTGCCGAACAAGGGTTGAGTCGTGAGGCCATGGCCTTGGGGGATGCGTGGCTTCAACTGCCCAAGGCAGCCGTCTTGCATCGCCTAGAACATCAACTGGATACGATGGCGTATCAAGCCCGCTGTTTGGATAGCACCAAACAACTCGAGATGTTTCATAAACTATTGGGCTGGTATCAATCACCCGAACAACGCCCCAAACTGTGTCAAGCGATGGGCTTTACCGTCACGCACTTGGTGGTGGATGATGCCGATGAAGCCACCCCCGCCCAGTGGGCATGGATGACGTGGCTATTGCCCCAATTACACGCCTTGGCTGTGGGCTTTGATGTGTATGGGGGCAGTCGGCGAGGGTACTTAAACGCCACCCCCGAACGCTTGTGGCCGTTTCATACCGAGGCTCAAGCCCATTTAGGCCGTGCGGAACTCCCGTTGAATGCGTTGCATTGTGAACAACACGCCCGCTTTGCTTATGTCGTGGCTCAGTATCAAGGCGATACAGATCAAATAAACACTGAAGCATCGGCTTTGCCCGCCCCTGATTTTGAGGAAGGGACGTTTGCCCATGCCCAACCCCTTGGCTTGCCTGAACGCCTGCATCGGCGATTGATGCAACAGCCCTTTGTGGCCACCGCCACGGCCTACGAAGCCTTGCCTACCCTCACGCTTCACCCCGAAACCCCGAGTTTTGCCCACCATGTAGATGCGGTAATGACAATGTGGGTGCAACGCTGGCAAGCCCAACACCGCCAACCCAGCGAGGCCGTGTGGATAGTACCCACCATGGATGCCCTGACCCTTGCCCCCTACCTGCTGCGGTTGGAGCAATTGGGCATTCCTGTGCAAGTATTGAACGGCACGCAACGCCCAGCCGATGCCACCTTGGGGCGAACCTTGTTAAGCATGGTGCAGTTGTTGCATAGTGTGGCATGGCAATGGCCCTTGACGGCCACCGAGCTAAAGCACACGGTGATGGTCTTACTTGGGTTGCAACAAAGCGAAGCGGCGACCTTGGATACCTTCGCCCAGCAGTTAGCCCAGCATCACGAACAGGCCGTGGCTCAAGGCTTGGCCAACCCGCTACCGCCTGTGGAGGTGTTTTCGCCAGAGGTGTTGCGGTTTCCGCACAGTCGGCAACAGTATCGGCAGTGGCAGGCGTGGTTTGATGAGGTGCAACAACAACCCTTTTACGATCGGCTGATTGCCTTGGCTCAACGGTGGTTGTACCCGCTGTTGAATGAGGGCGAGGCCAGTCCTGCTATCACGCAACTGGTGCGGAGTTTTCAACGCCAGCAAGGGTTAGCCAACACCTTAGGCATGGAACCCTTGGCCTTTGAACGCCAGTGGTTGTTGCAGGCCAAATATGGTTCGGTAGCCGATACCACGGATAGCCCCCAGCAGGTGAACCCCGATGCGTTGTTGATTGCCACGCCTCAAAAGCTGATTGATTGGAACCTTCAACGCCCGTTGATGTGGTGGTTAGATGCCCGTTCGGCGGAGTGGTGCCGTAGCGATGATGCCCCGCTTTACAACGCCCGTGTGCATCATAGCCATGTTTTGGCCGAGTTGCAAGCCACACTCGCCAAGGCAGAGGCAAGCACGCCAAGCAAGGACTCTCTCCCTCCGCTTCCACCGCTTCCGCCTGAAGCCCACCCCCAGTGGCAACGGCAGGAACGGGCGGCTCACGTTATTCGTAAATTGGCCTACTTGGCGACTGAAAGCATCGAGGTGTTTGCCAGCAGTGCCGATGCCGAAGGCCGAGCCTACGATCGTACCCCTGTGTGGGAGGCTCTGACGGCTGAAGCCCAGCAAACGCCCCAACTCGCCCCTGAAACCACTCCCACCTTAGAGCGTGCCACCTTGCGGAAGGATCAACAACCGATTTTAAGCTATCGGCAAGGCAGCTTGGCCGTTACGGCGGTACCTGGGGCGGGCAAAACCTTTGTGACTGTTGAACTGCTACTGGAACTGATTGAGAGTGGGGTTCCCCCCGAAAAACTGGTGGTGCTTACCTATATGGAAAGTGCCGCCCGTACCTTGCTGAATCGGCTACGAGCCAAGCTTCAACCCTTGGGGATTCGTCAACTACCGAGGGTCTCCACCATTCACGCCTTGGCCTTTAAACTACTGACGGAATCAGGCCATGCTCACGCCTTGGGGCTAGAGGTTCACCACTTGAGCTTGGCCAACGAGCTACAAACCGAACAACTGTTGCAGGCGGCGGCGGTGCAATCCTACCCACTCGTCAGTACCAATCAAACCCACACGCCCGAGCAGTGGGAAGCCTTGGTGCGTCAACTGGTGCCCACGCTTAAAAGTATGGGCGGGGGCTTGGCCGTGTGGGAAGCCCGAGCCAGCACGGCTCCACGGCATGTGCTAGCCGCTATTATTGAGGCGTATCGCTGTTACCAGCATCAACTGCACACCCACGATCTGTTGGATTTTAACGATCTTATTCAACACGCCATCACGCTGTTAGAAACCTCGGAAGCCGTGCAGGCGTGGGTGGCCGAGCAGGTAGGCTATGTACTGGAGGATGAAGCCCAAGATTCCTCCGTACTGCAAGAACGCTTTTTAACCTTGTTGGCCACCGTGGGCAGACCCCCCGATTCGCCCACGAACCTGATTCGTGTTGGCGACCCCAACCAAGCCATTACGGCCTCGTTTAACACCAGCGATCCGCAAAGTTTTAGGCGATTTATTGCCAACGCCCAGCAGGTGGTGCGTATGTCGGGTTCGGCACGCTGTGCGAAAGAAGTGATGAAACTGGCCAACTACGGCGTACAACACCTACCCACCCTCTCGCCTCACTTCACTAACGCCTTTGACCCTACTTTGATGGAACCTGTCTTTAAAGATGCTCAACAGCAACAGCCCTACAATCCGCCGTTGTTAGCACCGATTGCCTATATCGCCTACGCCACCCGCTACAGCGAAACGCACGCCGTGGTAGCAGAAGTCGCTGACTGGTGTCAAAGCCATCCACAAGCAAGCAAGGCGATTTTAGTACGTTCCAACAAGCAAGCCGAACGCCTGTGCCAACAACTACAAGAACGGGGCATTGCGGCGATGAGCTTTAGCGATAAAGCCACCGAACAGCACCACGTCTTCCATGCCCTGTATGCTTTGTTGAAGGTACTGCACGACCCCAGTCATCCGCCCAACCGTTTGGCCTTGTGGAAGCAACTGCCCTACACGCACTACGCCCACTGGCTGAACGATGCGACGGATACCACGGCTTGGAGTGATGGCGAAACGTATCTTGCCAGTACGCCTCTCTTTGCCCTACCACCCGAGCAACTGCCCCACAGTACCGATTGGCACCGCATTGTGCAACAACTGTATTACGATGTGCATGATGCCCAACGCTACACCTTGGCCAACCAACTACCGCCCTTGCTCATTCGTATCGGATATCAGTGGTTTCAGCACCCGTTAGAACGCAGCCAAGTGGTGGCCTGTGCCTTGCAAGCCCAGCGTGCCTTGCACACCCTACACCGAGAAATTGAAACTCAACTGATGAGCAACCCCACCCTGCCCTTTGGTGGTAGCTTGGCACGTATTTCGCCGTTAGAAGTGGTATTGCAACACTTTGCCCATGTGGCCTTTGGGCGGATTCGCTTACCCCAGTTTAACGAAGAAGCCTTGGTTCAAACCACGGCAAACACCCCCAGCACCCATGAAGCAGAGGCTCCCGCAGAAGACACCCTGATGCCCCCCGTGCAGGTGATGACGCTCCACAAGGCCAAAGGCCAAGAGTTTGATTTGGTGTGGCTCCCCTACTTGGTGAGCAGTCAATTCCCTGATGTGCCAGAAAAGGTTCAGATAGACGAGGCCGACCGCCTTAAGCTGTTGTTGTGGGCGTGGCACACCACAGATACACTCCCCCCCCAGCCTGATAAGCGTCAGATAGCCGAGCTTCAACAAGCCCGCATTGAAGAAGAGGCTCGTTTGCTGTATGTGGGTATCACGAGGGCGAAGCAGGGGCTGTTTTGCAGTAGTCACGCCTACGAGGGCGATACCCCCGCCAAACAGGGGCGTGCCACCCACCCCACCCACTGGGCGAAGGTGATAGACTATGTGGCTCAATCGTTAGCGTAGGCGATTAACGCTACTTGCTAGCTAGGGGCTGTTGGAAAATAGTTTCACCCCTATCCCAATAAATGCGTCATTGCGAGCCGTTAGGCGTGGCAATCCCCTATACAGAAGCGATAAGGCTAAGGAGATTGCTTCACTACGTTCGCAATGACGATCGTTTTTAATAGGGTAGGTCTCGATACAAAGGCATCTACCTTACCGAAATTACGCACTGTTTATTTGCAAACATCCCCTAGTAAATTTTTCACAATTTTACCCTATTGCCAACGTTTCGTATGATGCTCATCCTCGTAATATGTTTTTCTAGGGTCAAACTCTCGCAAGATATCGCCAATACTATTAAGTCCTTTGATGACGGATTCAGGTAATTGTTTCCAATCGCTAGAGAGAATGATGAGCTTTTTGTCACCTTCCAACTTAACTCTGGTACGTTCAGGGTATTGTAAAGCTTGAGAGGTATGCTGTAAGGGTAATTTTAATTCATCTGCCGCGTCTCTACCACCCAAAGAGACTAAGGTTTGTCCGTTTTCTCTAAACTCATAGAGGGGTTTATTGGCTATAGGAAAGGCTTCTCCTTGAGCATTAACGAAAGCGTTACTTTGAACATCCACGTCTGAATTATCTATGCGTACCTTAGGCAATTCTTTATCCCTAGCATGGATTGAATAAAGATAGTTAGCATCGTTTGTATGTGGATTCACCGTAACTGAATGACTATGAGCCGTACGCCCACTTCCTCTCATCGCAAGCAATTGAATGTTACCTTCTTCACACAGAGCTTGCATGGCTTGATGTAAATCGGAGCAAAATTGGGGTGGAGCAAAGCGTTGTTGGGCAGTACTACTAAAATTTGCCCCGACAGGCCCTGTTCCAGAGTTTCCATAAAGAAATCTGTTGAAACGCTCATTCACATCACCCGTGTTAAAGTGAACATAATCTAACGGTTGCTTTAGTTGGATACCTTGTCTGACATGAGAGGCAGAAGCTAGGGGGGGGGGGGGGGCAATGCTTGCTTTCGCAGGCGGATAAACCATGTGAGAAGAGATGTTCAAAAGTCGCATTAGATTCACTTTCTTTCGGTAATTATAGAGTCCTGTGTAAAAACAAGGGGATTCCTTGTCTTGTTCTATTGTAATAACGGCACTCATCTTTTTTCTGTGCTAATACTCATTCCAATTTCATAAATAAAAGGCGTCTGTTGCTTTCGGTGTCGCTATGATTCTCGATGAGCTTATGGTCCTCTATGTACACCGCACTCATCTGCGAGTCTAGGCTCCTAGAAATCAACTACACGCCCTTCATTTGTAAAAATGGTATGAGAACACTCGACAAACCCTTTTGCAGAGGTTTCTATAGGTATAAACAATGGAACATCTAAAACAGTGCGGTGTGAACTAGGTAGTGTCGTCAAGAGGTCAAGAATGGAGGAAGTTCAAGGAAAAACAAACGGCTTTTGTAAAACGCTTGCGTTTTCTCGCTTGCGGGCGTGTACACAGAAGTACATAACGAAAAAACGGATTGTTTTGACACAGAAGTTACCCATTATGGGCCTTATGACGACACTATCTA
>JBJTUB010000090.1:0-3967 GCA_046080465.1 Vampirovibrionales bacterium
GGCAACGGGGGCTAACGCCCCCGTTGCCCCCATTTAGGATTTAGGAAGGTTACGGTGAGCTAGTATTTTAAAAACGTACGGAAAAATAAGAATTTAACTATACAATGCCATCAACGCCTGTGTGTCATCGGTGCTTAATAGCGTGGAAGCCCAGCCTCGGTAATACATCACGCTGCTGGGCTTGGGGTGATGCTCTAGCCCGAGGGCGTGTCCTAGTTCGTGTAATAAAGTGGCCGTTAGCCGTTGCGTTTGTTGTACCTCGGTTAAACGAGTATCAATCAAGGGCTGTGCCACCAATTGTATGTGGCTATGAATCAGTGCGGCTTGAGGCTCTGTGGGCCGTGCAATAGAATCGGTATGCCCTAAATCATTCGGTCGGCCTAAGGTAGGCGAGGCTTTGTAGGAAATAGCAATCCCCATGTACCCGCTGGCAGGGTGTGTTATCCCCTGCTTGTAGGGGTGTTCTTTAAGCCGAAGCTTGCCTTCAAATGCCTGATTCCACTGGGCTAAGGCCTGCTGAAGGCAACGCCGTTCACGAGCCGAACGAGCCTCGAAACACACCCGAATGATACCATCCGCAGGTTGCCAACACGGTCCTTTGCTTGGGGCTTCCTTGGGGGCGGGGGTGGCTTGCCAAAGAGGCGTTGCCAGTGTGGGAGGTTCTTGCGGTTGTTGAGAAGATTTAGAGCTGACCAGCCGAGAAGCTTGCTCGTGAAGGGATAAGCACGGTTCAGGGTGACGTGGGGGTGTTGTAAGCCAAGGGTTCATTCATCACCTAATCTTAGACTTGGTATCATCGCATTGTTGACAGGGGGGCATTCCTCTGTTACAATTGTAGATAATTGTTTTTTGTTTCTGTGTGTTCAATACACGTTGAGTGTATCTCATCAAACACCCCTATCGCCACCCCCTAAACCTGAAAGTTACGGTGTTTAGTGGAGGTTTAAGGGGTGGTTGAACGCTCTCACTGTCTTCCGCCCGATCTTTCGCTCTTTACCGTCTGCGTTGAAAGGAGTTTTAATGATGATGCCCCTTGCAGGTTTTAGCTCGGTTCCTTTTTTTGCTCCGCCACCCCCAGCAAAAGTTCAGTTGCGGTTTGGTAAGTGGACTGGCGAGGGCGACACGCACGAAATGGCACTCAACCGTATTCGTGAACAAAGCTTCAACGAGGTGCAACAACACGAACAGGAACACCTGAATGCCCTGCCGCCTCATCTAAGAGCAGGGGGACCTGAATACACCAAAAACGAGCAGGGTATTACTGTTGGTGGGCAAGTTAAGCTCCGCGTGGGGTTTGACCCCAACAACCCCGAGCAAACCATGCGTGATGCCAAGGCCATTCAAGCGGCTGCCTTAAAACCCCACGATCCTTCGGATCAAGACCGTAAGGTAGCTGCCCAAGCACAGGTCAACTATGCCAAGGCTGCCTTATTGCTACAACAGCGTCAAGCTCTGCCTAGCCAAAACCTATAAAATCAGCTATCCTAAAAGCAAGTGTCTTCTTGTTTTGTACTTTAAGGCGATTCACTGCCATGCTAGGATTGTTTCATTCGCTTCTCTCTTTTAACGTCGTACGGCCTGTTTGCCAAGGTTTGGTTCTTTTTTGTTGCAAGGTGGTCATGATATTAGGGCTATTGGCAGGGCTGTGGCAAACGCCACTTTTGGCTTCGGCGGCTTCTGAAGCCGTGGCTCCTTTTTACAACTACCCCCTCTCTGCTGTCAATCCATCGCTTAAAAAAGTACCCTTCCCTGGGGGGCGTGGAACGGATCAACTGGTATTGTACGATGCCCGCTCTCAACGCCCCCGCACCGAAACCAACGAGTTTGGCTACGAGGTAACCGTCATGAATGGCAGGGTAAATCACGCCGAAGGAAGTAATTCCGTTATTCCGCCGAAGGGTAAGGGGTTTGTGTTAAGTGGGCATGGCAAAGCCTCACGTTGGTTGCTGCAACACGCCAGCCTTGGGGCTGATATCGTGGTGGATGAAGTACATCAACAGGTGAGTGCTAGGCAAGGGGCTCATTTGAAAGAATATCAACTGCGGGCCTTATTAAATGATTTACGCTATGTACTAATGCCTGTAGAGAAAACCAAGGCTCGGCTATTGCTGATGCAAGCGAGTCGGTTAGATGATGCCACCCTGCAACGTGAGGCGAATCCACGTATTGAAGAACAACTACAAAGCTTGCAACAGCGGGCGTGGCAATCGTTAGGGAGCTTTCGGCGACCCAACATGCACGCCGTTTGGCTACGGCCTGAGGCTCGTAATCGCCGAGAAATTGCCAACACCTTGGACGATTTAAAAAAATCGGGCATTAACACGGTATTTGTAGAAACCTTTGTGCATGGCCACACCATTTACCCCAGCAACGTGTTTGAGACTTACGGCATTGAGAACAATCAGCAATACCCTAAATACGTGCTTGGCAATGAAGCCACCGCCGACTATCTACAGCTGTGGCTCGAAGAAGCCCATAAACGAGGGATGCAGTATCATGCGTGGCTTCAGTTGTTTTACGTTGGCCATACCCGCATTCACGGAGACGAGGGGCCTATTTTAAGAGCCAAGCCTCACTGGGCTAACCGTATGTTGCAATACAGCAACCAAGCCAAGCCTCAGCCTAGCATTGTTGAGCAAGGCTACTACTTTTTAGACCCCGCCAACCCAGAGGTGCGTGCCTTTCACACGGCTTTGGTGCAGGATTTGGTCAGTCGTTACCCTGTGGATGGTATTCAGCTGGATTATATCCGTTACCCAGCTAGCCCTAGCGGTGCTACAGGCATGGGGCAGTATTGGGGCTATACCCCAATTGCCTTAGAGCAGTTTCGCTTAAATACAGGTATCAATGCTTTGAGCTTGACACCTGAAAGTTCGCAATGGGCGACGTGGCTGAGGTATAAAGCCAACATGGTGAACAACACGGTGGAAACCTTGGTAAACACCGCCCGTACCACTGCTGAAGAACAGGGGCGAAGCATTGCCATCAGTGCGGATATTTTTCCAGATCATAAAAAAAGTTATGCAGGCAAGCAACAAGAGTGGCCGTTGTGGATACAGCAAGGCTGGCTTGATTTTATTTGCCCCATGACGCTGGCTACCACCCCCCAAAGTGTGGCAGAAGCGGTTAAGGAAATGCGACAAGCGGGCAAGCGTTCTAATTTTCCTGTGGTGGCGGGGGTGTTTTCTCCGTTTTACGGTAGCGATGCCCATGCCCTGTATTTGCAATTAGCCATGGCTCAGCGTCGTGGGGCGAACGGCTTTGCTATTTTTACAGCAGCCAACTTAACCCCCACCATGCGAGAACAACTGTCACTTTGGCAAGAAGGTTTTGAAGACTAAGGGCGGTGCCGTTTATCGCCCGCTATCAACAGAAAAGAAGGAGAACCCTGTAGGATGTTGACTCGTTTATTGATGCGGATGCCGCTCGGCGTGCTGGTAAAATTACTGGTAAAACCGTGGGTGCGGGTGTGTTATCGCTTCTTATTTGGCCTGGTATTGGGCAGGCCATTAATGATTAACCTGGCAAAAAGATTGGCACGCACGCCGTGATTGGTTTGTTGCCACCGTTTCGGTTTTGGTCGGGGTATGATGCCTTGGTTAATCGTCAAGGTGGTTACTGGAAAGAGCGTATCTAGGGTTTTATAGAACGCTCTGTAACAGGGGGCAAGGTCTCTAATACCCGTATCCCTATGCTTGTCGCCTTGTGTCACCTGCGGTGACGTAGAGAGGCCGTTCCTCCCTCTCTCCCACTCTTCCCCCCCGGTTTCTTTAGAGTGTTAACTAAAGGTTTTTTCCAAACGAGGTTGGTCTCCTTCCTTCAGTTTCCCTCTGGGCAACGTAGAGAGGCCGTTCCTCCCTCTCTACAACTCTCCCCCCTGAGTTACCCTAGGGGCTTCGCCCCTAGATACCCCTGTTTTTATTAGTAATTTTACTGATTTTTAACAGCTTAACAAGAGTTAGTCTAG
>JBJTUB010000091.1:0-7070 GCA_046080465.1 Vampirovibrionales bacterium
CCCTAAAGGGCAACGTTGAGAGGCCGTTCCTCCCTCTCCAACTCTCCCCCCTCGAGTTTCTTCCGCTATTTCAACTGAGAGTTGGTATAAAATAGGGTTGGATTAAGAAAGTGTAAATACCTTGGCAGGGGCGTGTGTTTCTGTTACATTGGTAAATGTTAATTAAACGATTCTTACTGTGTTGACTCTGTATACCTTTTAATACCGTTTTTACCGTGTTGTATGGATTCAGTCGATTGTAGAAAACAGTCACAAGGTATTCTACAGATTTGTATCCTTTTGTTTAGGGAGTTTCTCTGTTCATGAAAATTCATGAGTATCAAGCCAAAGCGTTATTTCGTCAGTTTGGCATCTCCGTGCCTAGCGGTAGCACTGCCGATACCCCTCAAGGAGCTGTGGAAGCAGCGACTCAACTTTCCACGCCCAAGGTGGTTGTCAAAGCTCAAATTCATGCAGGGGGTCGTGGTAAAGGTGGCGGCGTGAAAGTGGTTGATAACACCCCTGAAGCCGTCCGTACTGCCGCTGAAGCCATTATTGGCATGCAGCTCGTCACTCATCAAACCAGTGCCGAAGGCCAAAAAGTGAAGACGGTTTTGATTGAAGAAGGCTCGAACATCGAGCGTGAGCTGTATTTGGCGTTGGTGATGGATCGTGCTACTTCTCGGGTGGTCTTGATGGCCTCTACCGAAGGTGGTATGGATATTGAAGAAGTCGCTGAACATACCCCTGAAAAAATTGTCAAAATCTTTATTCACCCCGCCTTGGGCTTGCAAGCCTTTGAAGTGCGTCAGGTGTGCAGTGCCTTGCAACTACAAGGCGAACAAGCCAAGCAAGCCGCCAAATTGATGAACGGTTTATACCAAATGTTCATTCAAAAAGATTGTGCCTTGCTGGAAATCAACCCCCTGATTGTCACCAAAGAGGGCAATGTGGTGGCCTTGGATGGTAAGGTCAACTTTGATTCCAATGCTCTGTATCGTCATGCCGATATTGTGGCCTTGCGTGATTTAGATGAAGAAGATCCGCTGGAAGTGGAAGCCTCCAAGTTCAACCTGAACTACATTAAACTCGATGGCCAAGTGGCCTGCATGGTGAACGGTGCTGGGTTGGCCATGGCCACGATGGATATCGTTAACCACTACGGTGCGGCTCCTGCTAACTTTTTGGATGTGGGTGGTTCGGCCAACGAAGAAGCCATTACCAACGCCTTCCGTATTATTATGAGCGACCCCGATGTCAAAGTGGTGTTTATCAATATTTTTGGTGGTATTCTGCGTTGCGATCTGTTGGCTCAGGGCGTCGTGAATGCGGCTAAAAACTTGGATATGAAACTGCCCATCGTAGTACGCATGAAGGGTACCAACGTTGATTTAGGCAAGAAGATTTTAGTGGAAAGTGGCATTAAAGCCGATATGGCCGAATTGCTGGAAGATGCGGCTCAAAAGGTTGTTTCCTTCTTGCAACCTGCTACTGTCTAACGAGTTTAGGAGACTCAAATGGGAAGTATCAATTTAACTCACCCACTTTCAGGTCTAGTGAAATTTGTTCCTACAGGGTTTAGCTTTACTACGTTGTTATTTGATTTATTTGTACCTCTGCTTCGTGGTGACCTGAAATGGGCTTTGATACATCTTCTACTTTCTTCTATATCTTTTGGTTTAGCTTGGTTAGTCATTCCTTTTTTCTATAATAGTTCGTATATTAAAGAACTATTAGAAAAAGGTTATATTCCAAAAGATAATTTTAGTAGAGAAGAAATCCAAAATCGTTATAATATCTACACTTGGAAAGAATTAGAATTACCCTTTTAAGGATCTAGTTTTGGAGATAACACATGGCTGTTTTAATTGATAAACATACAAAGCTAATTGTACAAGGCTTAACTGGCAAAGAAGGTACCTTCCATGCCGAGCAGTGCTTGAAGTACGGTACTCAAGTGGTGGGGGGCGTTACCCCAGGTAAAGGCGGAACGACTCACACTGTCAACGGTCAAGAGTTGCCCGTATTTAACACGGTAGCCGAAGCTCGTAAGGCCACTGGCTGTAATGCCACCGTGATTTTCGTGCCTCCTGCGTTTGCGGCCGATGCCATTATGGAAGCAGCGGGTGCGGGTGTAGAACTAGTTATCTGTATTACCGAAGGGATTCCCGTGGTGGATATGATGCGTGCCAAGCACTTCTTGCTTTCTGAATGCCCTAATGTGCGTTTGATTGGCCCCAACTGCCCTGGCGTCATTACCCCTGGTCAAGCTAAAATTGGGATTATGCCTGCACACATTCACTTGCCTGGCCGTGTGGGCGTGGTGTCTCGCTCGGGTACCTTGACGTATGAGGCTGTCGATCAGTTGACTCAGCGTGGTATTGGGCAATCCACCTGCATTGGTATTGGTGGCGACCCGATTAACGGTACCAACTTTATTGATGCCTTGGCCTTGTTCCAAGCCGACCCCGATACCGATGCCATTATTATGATTGGTGAAATTGGCGGTAGTGCTGAAGAAGAAGCCGCTGCTTATGCTAAAGCCAACGTTACCAAGCCAATGGTCTGCTTTATTGCGGGTCAAACGGCCCCTCCTGGTAAGCGGATGGGTCATGCTGGGGCGATTATTTCGGGTGGCAAAGGTACGGCTTCAGAGAAAATGGCGGCCTTGCGTGAAGCTGGTATTGCTGTAGTAGATACCCCCGCTGAAATGGGTGCCACCATGCAAAAGTTACTGCAAGAACGTGGGTTACTAGCCACTGTTTAAACGTATTTTAACGTTAAAATAGACAACACTCCTCTGCTTTTTAGGGCGGGGGAGTGTTGTTTTGTTATATTAATGGGTGATACTTACTGAGCAGCTCCTTGGCCCTGCCCACGGAACTGACCACGGTTTTGTCTTTGCTCGCGGAATTGACCTGCTTGAGTCTGACGATTTGCAAACTGCTGTTGTTGTTGCTGTTGCATGGTGTTAAAATGGGCTTGACGTTGTTGCTGCATGTTATTAAAGTGCGAGGCCCGCTTTTGCTGCATGGTGTTAAAATGAGCCTGACGCTGTTCGGGCGATAGATTTTTCATTTGTTCACGCATGGCTTGCATTTCTGCTCGGTGAGCTTCATACTGTTGTTGCATTTGAGCTTTGTGGGCTTCGTGCTGTTGTTTAAGCTGACCATTGCCCCCACGGTTAAACTGTTTCTGACCTTCAGCAGAGACAAGTTGAGCACCTTGCACGGTGGATAGTAAAAAGGTGGCCACCAAGGCTAGACGTAAGGTGTGTTGAATCATCATCGGGGTACTCTCCTACAAACAAAACAAACTGTTATAGTGGAATGACTGTCTTTCCGTACAATCCTAAGTTCCTCCCTCTCAAACTCTCCCCCTCGAGTTATTAATGGGGGCTAACGCCCCCGTTGCCCCCTACTTGAGTTTGGTGAACGAAAGAATATAAGAATGTTCGGAAAAATAAGGATTTAACTATACTTAAAACATAAGAACCTTGTTACTTAACGACAAGGCTCTTACAGTGTGACTCATTTTTTAAAAAATAGGGGAGTTTGTTACAAAATGTTACATGGTATATAGTGTTGCACTTGCTAAAGAGAATAGAATTTTTGTAACGAATGGAGGGGAATTAGTTGTTAATAATGGCATGGTAACAACCACAACAGGAAATATAAGAGTAAAAGCTTACCGAGAACTAACGAGAGACTTGTCTTGCATTATAGAGGTGGTTCATCCTGACAATGTTTGGGATGATGTAAAAGCAATGGGTAATAACGCAGATTTAGATTTGAGTTACCCTACGCAAAAACCCGAGGCGTTGCTTGAACGTATTATTAAAGCCAGTAGTAACCCCAACAGCTTGGTACTGGATTGCTTTGCAGGCAGTGGCACTACCGCTGCCGTAGCCCAAAAACTCGGTCGCCGTTGGATTACCTGCGATATTAACAAAGGGGCCATACAAACCACAGCGAAACGCTTAACAGGCATTATGCAAACCCAAGCCCAACAACTGAACGTAGGCGAAACCCAACCAACGCTCAATTATGCCTACTACCGTGTCAATAATTACGATTTACAAGAACAACATAACGAATTTAAAAGCTATGTACTCAACCATTACGGCGTTGAACCCGACAAAAAGCAAGCCTTTTTTGATGGCGTGCGTGGCGACCGCTTGGTAAAAGTAGTTCCCTTTACGCAACCTGCCACCATTGAAGATTTACAGCTGATTCAAGACGAACTCAAGCTGAATCTCAATGAATCCCGCCCCATTGATTTATTCTGCTTAGGGGCAGAACTCCGCCTGCAAGAAGCGATTAAACAACACAAGCGCTTAAACCCAATCAATAAAATTACCGTTATTGATATTCGTTTGGAAGATGGCATTATTCAACATCAACCCGACGAACTGAGCGTTAACAGTCGTATGGAAGAGAGTGAGTGTGTGGTGGAATTGACGAATTATATCTCCCCTACAATTATGGCTCGTTTAAGCAAAGAAAACGAAACCTTACTAGATACCTTAGACGACTTTAAACGCCAGCTAGAGTGGGTGTGTATTGATGCCGATTATAACGGTAGCGTGTTTAAAGCCACCGTGCAGGATGCTCCTTTGAAAAAGAAGGATCTCGTGCAAGGGCTGTATCGCTTGCCGTTGTCGAGCGTAGGGGAACGCATCGCCGTTAAGACGATTGATATTTTAGGCGAAGAAGTGCTTGTTGTGGTGGAGAAACCCTAGCCCCCCTGCCTTGCCCGAGCCGATGCCTGCTAAAGCGTTGACCGCCGAAGAGTTGTTGGCTCGCCCCTTGCAACGCCGAGCCTTGCGGTTTGGCGGGCGATAATTTTTACTTATTAAAGAAAGGATAATCAACATGGATCTTAATCAAATTAACCAAACAACACATTGCTTTTGCGATCTTGATCAAGACGGAGAACCACTGGGCTATGTTATTTTCTCTTCACTGTGTGCTAATGTTAAAGGTTTTGGAAATACGGCTCAAAAAGCATTGAAAATGCAACAAAAAAACTTAAAACAAGCTTATAAAGATTATCGTAAAGGTAAGTTTGTTCCTGAAATTGAACCTTTAGATTACTAGCTAAAACCCCCGACAAGAACCCCAACACCCCGCCATGCTAAAGTGGTGGGGTGTTTTGTGTCATTGCGAACGCATGTGAAGCAATCCCCCGCCCAGAAGCAGTAAGGCTATGGAGATTGCTTCGTTTCACTCGCAATGACGATAAAAAACGTTGATTGCCTCATTGCATGGGCGGAAGCCCTCCCTCACCCAAGCCCTCTCCCCCATAAATTAAACAGGGAAAGGGAGCAAGGCGAAAATAGAGTAAAGAAAGGAAGGCTATGACACCCCCCACAAAGAACCCTGTTGAAACCTTGGGTGTTCGCACCTTTGGGCTAGAACGAGACACCGCCAACGCCGAGAGCCGTACCATCGAAGTTGCCATGAGTAGCGAGTACCCCGTGAGCCGTGGCTGGTATGAAGAGGTGCTGGTTCATTCGCCCGAGAGCATTCGCCTTGAGCGCATGAAGGCGGGGGCGGCCGTGTTGTTCAACCACGACCGCAACGCCCTGATTGGCGTGGTGGAGAACGTTCGGCTGGATGCCGATAAACGCCTGCGTGGCACGTTACGGCTTGGCAAGGATGAGGAGGCCACCAAGCGTTGGGAGCAAGTGCAAGAAGGCATACTGAACCAAGTAAGCATCGGCTACCGAGTGTTGAACTGGACGGATACCCGTGAGAATGGGCAAGACGTGATACGTGTGGCGGAGTGGGAACCCTACGAGGTTTCCTCAGTCACCGTGGCCGCCGACCCTACGGTGGGCAAGGGGCGGGCATTGGTTGAAAACCATCGACAAGAACTCACCCCCCCGCCTGAGGTACACTTAGATTCGGAAGAAGGAACGTTGCCCGAACAACCCCCTGCGGCTGGAGTGGAAGCTGGCCGTGGGGATGGCAACGGGATAGATGTTAGTGAACGTAGTAGTAGTAGTGAAGAGAAACGTGCAGAAGGAGAACGCACTGTGACAGTCGTGAATCAACAAGATGTAGTGAAAGACATGATGGCTGTGGCCGATTTGTCTGGGTTGCCCAACGCCCGAGACTTGGCCTTGCAAGCCTTGAGCGAAGGCAAGGATAGCAAGGCGTTTCGTGAGCAGTTGCTGGAAGCCAAGCGATCCACCCCCGCCACCCCTGCCCCCACGGCCAACGTGGGCGGTAAGCGTAGCGAAGGCGAGTTTGAAGATACACAACGCTTTTCGGTGATGAATGTGTTTCGGCACTTATCAGGCGATAGCCGTGTGGATGTTGGCTACGAGCGTGAAGTAAAGCGTGAAGCCGAAATTGCCCAAGGCCGTAGCATCAAAGGGTTGTATGTTCCTAGCGATGTGTTGGCTCGTACCCTTTCCGTAACGCTCTCAGGGGCAACAGGCGGTAACACGGTGGCTACGCAGTTGGGTAGCTTGATTGACATTTTACGCAACGCCACCCCGATGGGCGAACTAGGTGTTCAGTTTGTCGATGGCCTGCAAGGCAATTTAGATTTGCCCAAGGTGTTATCGGGTACGGTGGCCAGCTGGAAGGGTGAAGGCGTGAAAGGGGATACCTCCTTCCCGAGCTTTGGTAAGATTTCCTTACAGCCTCATAGCTTGGTGGGCTTGGTACCCGTAACAACACAAATGTTGCGCCAATCGGCCAGTGTGGGTGAATCTCTGTTGATGACCATGCTCATGAATGCCATTATGGAGAAGGTGCATGAGGCCGCCATTTTGGGTTCGGGTTCGGGGGCGATTCCCCAAGGGTTGCTAGGCACGCTAGGCATTGGTAACGTTAACATTGGTACCAACGGCGGGGCATTAACCGAAAGCGTGTTGGTGGATTTGGAAACGCAGGTAAGCGTGGCGAATGCCTTAACAGGGCGGTTAGGTTACTACACCAACAGTAAGGTGCGTGGCTTTATGAAGAAAACCCCTGTGCAAACTGGTAGCGATTTACGCTTACTGGATCGGGTGACGAGCCAAGCCAACGGCTACAACGTGGTAACAAGCAACATTTTGCCTAGCAACCTTGTGAAGG
>JBJTUB010000092.1:0-11661 GCA_046080465.1 Vampirovibrionales bacterium
GGGGGCTAACGCCCCCGTTAATAAATCGAGGGGGGAGCCTTTGAGAGGTTTTTCACAATGAGGATCTTGCGTAAGAATTGAGATTGTCCCTCCTCACTGTGGGGGCGAACGCCCCGGCCTCTCAAGATTGCCCGTAGGGCAATGCAAAACGAGGAACTTAGGAATGTACGGAAAGATAGTCATTCCACTATAGATAATGTTCTTATAACATTCGCAAAACTAGTAATCATCTGACTTTGCGGGTGTTGTAAGAACATCACCGCATTTAACCAACACCAATTTTACTAAAGGTAGCTTTAATATTTTCTGTCAATACTTTTCTCAAGCCTTCTTGCATGGTTTGCATGGCCTGCAACTGAGTTTGAATCCGTTGCAATTGTAAATCCATGGCTTTTTCTACCTGTTGAAAATACATCAACCGTGCGTTCAAGGCCTGCATGTAGGGGCTATTAGGTTCAAGGTTCGAGGAAAGCGTAAAGAGCGTTCCGACCGTGTTTTGCATATTCAATTTAGCTTGCGTTATTAATTGAGATTGAAATTGTAAATCGCTAACACGAGATAGCGTCAGCATCAATTGTAACTGGGCAACAGCGGACATCGAGACACTCTCTCTTTCAAAACACAAGGGAAGGTACAGGGCTAGAAGGGCTGGGTTGAGGGTTAACCTCCATCACTTACACATTAATAAACACAAAGAACCTAGAAAAATTGCTAGGCTCTTCATATTTTTTCGATATTTTTTTAAAATTATGGAATATAGTTTTTTAAAAAGTTTTTTAGGCATAGGCTAGACTAGGAGCCTAGACTCGTTTGTGAAGGAGTGTAGACAGAACACCATGACTGAACAAATGGGGCGTAGCGACAACGTATAGACCTGCAAAAGAAACTTTTTAAGAGACTATAGCACAAGCACGCAACTCAGCCAGATTGTTGACACCCTCTGCTTCGCACCAAGCCGTTAAGGCCTCATTCATCTGCAAAAAGATGGAAGGATTCGCAAAACAACTGGTACCCACCTGCACGGCCGCGGCTCCCGCCATCACAAACTCCAACACATCCTCAAAACGCCGAATGCCCCCCACACCAACTATCGGCACGTTTGGAAAGGCAGTGGCTAACTGTACCAGTGCGTGAATCGCAATGGGCTTAATACCAGGACCACTGTAGCCCCCACTCACTCGGCTCAAGCTAGGGGTGCGGCATTTAATATCAATATGGCAACCTAAAACGGTGTTAATCGCCACGAGTCCATCGGCTCCCGCCAGCAAAGCCGCCTCGGCAATGGCGACAATGTTGGCCACGTTGGGGGTTAATTTTACAAACACAGGTACCTTAGCAAAAGCCGTGTGTGCCACCACCGCCTTCACCTCTTGCACCACAGGCGACACCCACAGCGGATCGGCTCCAAAGTGGCTCCCCCCTGCTTTCACATTCGGACACGAGAGGTTAAGTTCTAGCATCCCAATACTGGCAGCCAGCGGATGCGTCAAGGCTTCAAACGCCAAGGCAGCAAAGGCTTCTGGGCTAGGGGCAGAGATGCTTAAAGCCACAGGCAGACCGTGGGTTTGCCACACGGGTAAATCATGCTCTAGCGTGTGAGTCAGCCCTTTGCCTTGCAAGCCAATGGAGTTCAGCATCCCGACCCCTGGTAGTTCTACCGTGCGTTGTTGGGCATTGCCATGGGAACCTTGGGGCGTGACAGTTTTAGTGACAAGTACCCCAAGTTGTTGAGTCAGGGGTGCCAACCGACTGTAGGTTTCAGGGCAAAACGTACCCGAGGCGTTCATCAGCGGCGTTGCCAACGAGAGGGTCGCTAAAGAGGTTTTTAAGCACGGTGCCAACATCATCAGCCAAATCGCCCCTACAATGCAATCGCCACAGGATTCGTAAACCCTTCCAAGGCTTCAATCTGTTGCAACACAGCCTCGTTCACGGGGCTATCTAAGTTGAAAATCATCAAGCTGTTGCCATCAGAATGTTTGCCCACTTGCAAGGCGGCAATGTTAATAGCGTTATCCCCCAAGACGGCACCAATTTTGGCCACCATCCCTGGTTTATCTTCGTGGGGGCAAAGCAACACGTGAGCCGTGGGCTTTAACGAGGTTTTAAAGCCATCAATATCCACAATTCGCATCACATCGGTGGCCATCATCACGCCTGAAAGGTGCGTCCGTTGCCCCTGCTGATTTTCTACCACCACGGTAATTAAATCGCTAAAGGTGCCTTTGGCGTTGCTTTTGCTTTCTTGCACATCAATGCCCTGCACCTTCGCTAAGTGCTGGGCGTTCACAAAGGTAACCCCTTCACGATTGACAGAAAGCAAGCCTTTTAACACTGCCAACGAAAGGGGGGCAATGTTTTTCTCGGCTAAATCGCCTTTCACAACCAACTCTACCCGTTGAATGACACCACCCAGTACTTGGCGTGCCAACTTGCCCAACACTTCGGCCAAGGGCATAAAGGGTTTGACGGGGTCCAGTACGGCAGCCCGCATAATGGGAAGGTTGACTGCTGCTCGTACTGTGCCTTGTTGAAAGTAATCGACCACTTGCTCGGCTACATCCAAGGCCACATTAATTTGAGCTTCTTCGGTGCTGGCACCAAGGTGGGGGGTAATCAAAAGCTTATCCCGCAAATCATCGGCCAATAAGGGGTGATCCAGTGGTAGAGGCTCCACTTCAAACACATCCAAAGCGGCACCTGCCACATGGCCACTGCGTAAGGCTTCGGCTAAATCTTGCTCGTTAATAATACCGCCTCTGGCACAGTTAATTAAGCGAACCCCTTTTTTACACTGCTTGAGCGTTTCTTTATTCAACAAGTTGGTGGTTTCTTTTGTTTTAGGAACATGAACCGTAATATAATCGGATTTTTCAAGCAGTTGAGGCAACGTCACCAACGTGGCTCCCATTTCTTCCACCACACTGGGCGAAACAAACGGATCGTACACCAACACCTTCATGCCTGTTGCCTTCGCAATACTGGCCACACGACTTCCAATTTTACCCAAGCCAATCAAGCCTAAGGTTTTGTTGTAGAGTTCAATCCCCGTGAGGGCTTTTCTATCCCACTGCCCTTGCTTCAAGCTGGCATCGCCCCGTGCAATATGCCGAGACAACGCAAACAGCAAGCCCACCGTATGCTCGGCAGCGGCTACCGTGTTACCTTCTGGCGAATTGACGACAATCACGCCGTGTTCGTTGGCTGCGGTTAAATCAATATTATCCACGCCTACGCCTGCACGCCCCACAATTTGAAGATTCGGGGCGGCTTTAAACACATCGGCAGAGACCGTCGAGGCACTCCGCACCAGCAAGGCATCCACCGTTGGTACCAAGGCCAACAGCTCGTCGTGGGTAAGCTTCGGCTTATTTATCACATGGCAATGAGGAGCCAAAATATCAATGGCTCGTTGGTTAATTTGATCGGTGACTAGCACCGTGGGTTGAAGCGTCATCATAGCGTTAGGGTATCATTTCAAAACAAAGGCAAAAGACTAACAGAGAAAGAGGTCGTTATAGAAGGGTTTAAAAAAGGGAACGGTCTTCTGTCCCTTCTCCCTTAGGGAGAAGGTTAGGATGAGGGAAACACAAGCTACACCTAAGTTTGCAGAATCCCTCACACCAGCCCTCTCCCTAAGGGAGAGGGAGTAAAGGAGGTCATTATAAAGATGAAGTACGATGCTCTTCTACAACAACTTTCAAGCAGGCCAAGGCCATCAGCACATCTCGCTCGCTAATATGCCCCAAATGCCCAATACGGAAGATATTCCCCTTGAGCTTGGCTTGCCCATCGGCGACGGTCAGGTTAAAGCGTTGCTTGAGTGCCTTACGCAGGGCATCCACACTCAAGCCCTCGGGCGGATACACCGCCGTAACGGCAGGCGAGGCATCGGCATCGTTTTCCACCAGTAACCGCAAGCCCAAGGCACGCACGCCTTCACGCACTTGCTGTTTCAACGCCGCATGACGAGCATTCATCGCCTCCAACCCTTCAGAGAGCATCAGTTGCAAGGCCACATCCAACGATAAAATTAAATGAGTTGCTGGGGTGTAAGCCGTCGTAAACTCTGCTTGAGCCTTTAAGTTACGCTTAAAGTTAAAGTAGAACCCTGGAGCCTTCACGTTAGCATGAGCCTCAAGGGCTTTTTGAGAGACGGCCAAAAAGGCCAAACCAGGGGTCATCATAAACCCTTTTTGACTCCCAGAAATCGCCAAATCCACGCCCCAGCCATCAAAATCAAAAGCATCGGCGGTTAAGCCTGTCACGGTATCCACAATGGATAAAGCTCCGTGCTGGCGAATCACCTCGACCATCGCCTGAACAGGGTTTAACGCCCCTGTCGATGTTTCCGAATGCACCAAGATAACCGCTTTAATCTCTTTAGCCGTATCGGCATCCAAGGCAGCTTTTAAGCTTTCTACCGTGTTGGCTTGCCCGTGAGGCACATCCACGGTTTGAACGTTTATCCCAAGGCTTTTGGCCATATCGCCCCAGCGAGCCGAAAACACCCCACAACTTAGCACCAACAAGGTATCGCCCGCATTTAAGACATTGCTTAAGGCGGCTTCAATGGCTCCTGTGGCACTGGCGGTGTAGAGAATGACCTCGCTTTTTTCAGCCTTAAACACCTTTTTCAGGTTGGGTAACACCCGCTTTAACACCTCTTTAAACTCGGGCGAACGATGCCCCATGGCGGGGCGACTCATCACTTCACGCACGGCATCAGGCAGGGGGGTTGGGCCAGGAATCATTAAAAACGGATAGAGGGGGGGCGTAGCAGTCATCATCACAAAAGGTCATCTCTTTTTTAAAAACGGATTTAAAACGAAAGGGGGGAGGGATACGTTATAGTTAAACAGCTTTAGGTTGAGGTAAGTCCAACATTGGGGTTTATAGGGGCGAAGCCCCTATAAATAAATTAGGGGGGAGAGTTGTAGAGAGGTTTTTCACAATGAGGATCTTGCGTAAGAATTGGAATTGTTCCTCCTCACTGTGGGGGCGAACGCCCCGGCTTCTCTACGTTGCCCAACGGGCAACTTACCACCAAGCTGAGGCGTTCCGACTATAACCAGTGTAGCAGACGTAACAAGGTGTCACTATGATACGACACAAGGAACATTAGTCACTCGTGATAGGGGCTTGTAAAGGCTTAATGACAAAAATATTAATCTCGGGATGCACATGCCCGTTGGCTCCCAACTTTTCGGGTAAAAAGTAAAAGCCGTGACGCTCAAACAATCCCTGAGAAAACAACTGGGGCGTTACCTCATAGTACATGGAATGGAACCCCAGCGTGGTGGCTCGTTGCAGGGCGTGTTGCAACAACACACACCCCAAGCCTTGGCGGCGGAAGCCCTCTTTTACATAAAACTTGATGAGTTCGCACACCGCATTTTGCCGATGGGCAGGGTAGCCCTTGAGAGGTTCAAACCCACCGCAACCCACCACGGTTTTCGTGGGTTGATGCTCGATAACATAGTATTCGGCCTGTGGATTTTCGGCCACATAGTAGGCCATGTGTGCCAGTTCAGGGTCATTGGCGGGACAATCTTCGTAATAGCCAAACTCGGCTAAGGTATCTACGGTCAAGTGTTTAACGGCGTCTTCATCGGCGGTGGTAATGGGGCGAAGAAGAAACTCAGGGGGAAGGGACGCAAGTGGCACGATAAGACAACCTCATTCAGCTAGCGATACTCTTTAAAAACGATGTTCGTACCCTAGTATAGAAGAAACATCGACGGTAAACAACCATAGGAACGCATGGGCGAACGCTCCAGCCTCTCCACATTGCCCGCAGGGCAATACAAAGCAACAAAGCTCAGGCAATACGACATTTTTGATAGCCCACAATAAAAAAGAGCATTACTTTTCTTTGTGTTGATGTTAATATTAGTGTATCATTTTTTAGATTTATCGGTTTTTGTGTGTTTTGAAGTGGCACGCTATCCAGTCTCTAACCTTCTTTTTAGAAAGAAATAACGCCCTCATGTCGTTTTTAAAAAATAGTCAATTCTCTAAAATGCCTAACGAGCAAAATAAAAAGCAGTTAGCCGCCAAACGCAAGGCCAAGGGCTTTGAAAGCCAGCTCAACGAGTTTCAGGGCAGTAAGCACAAACACACCACAGGCAAGCACGATGCCGCCAACATGGTGCTGAAGGAAGATACCTATCGCCTAAACAAGGTGATTGCCGCCAGTGGGCTGTATTCTCGTCGGCAGGCCGATACCCTGATTAGCACAGGCAAGGTACAGGTGAACGGCAAGGTGATTACCGAACTCGGCTACAAGCTCAGTAACCCCAACCAGTGTGCCATTACTGTGCATGGCGAGCGGATTCGTACCCAACACCGTGTGCGTACCATTGCCTTCAACAAGCCCACCGATTTAATTACCACCCGTAGCGATGAAAAAAATCGCCGAACCATTTTCGATGTGTTGCCCCAAGAGCTACACGGCCTCGACCCCGCAGGACGTTTGGATAGAAAAACCAGTGGCCTGTTGATTCTCACCAACGATGGCGAGCTTCTGCACGAGCTAACCCACCCCAAGTACCACTTGCCCAAAATCTATCGGGTTCGCCTCAATAAAGTGGTAGATAACGCCGAAGCCTTGGCCGAAAAACTCCTCAATGGTATCTACTTTGAAGAAGAAAAGCAGATGGCCGTGGCCGATGAAGTGTATCAGCTGGATTATGATGAGTTTGGTATTAGCATTCACACAGGGATGAATCGCCAAGTGCGACGCATGTTTGAAGCCTGTGGCTTTGATGTTACCACCTTAAAACGAATTGCTATTGGCCCCTATGTGATGCAGGGTCTCCGCCCAGGTGAGTTTAAAGAACTGCGTTATAACGAAGTGATGATGTTGAAAAAAGCCCTGAAAAAAGCAGGCAACCAAGCCCGACACACCACCGATACGCAGGCCGCCTTCAAAATCAATAGCGAGTCTGAATCGGGGCTAGGGTCTCAACCCAAGCCGCAAAAAAAGACTTTCAAAGCGGAATACGTCATCCCCGATGCACCTGATGCCGCCCCCAAAGGTAAAAAAGAGACGGTGGAAGAAACCGTTAAACGTTTGCGTGCCACCATGCCAGAAAGTTTTGAGTCCATGGCCGAACTTGAAGCGTGGTTGAGTCACTAGGGGGGCAAGGAGTTTTTTGATGGTGATGTTGCCTGTGTCGCTCTCTTCTCGTGTTGTAACTGTGCCATTGTCGATTCAAGCACGGCTAGGTAAAGCTACTGAACCCGAGCCTCCACCCGCACCCTCGATTGACCGCACCCCCTCCTCCACACCTGAGGTAGGGCCGATTGCCGTTCAGTTTACTAACGTCATTGATCAAAAACATCTCAACAAAAAGGGACAACCCTATGGGGGGCTGCCGCACATCAATCCCTTAAACAAGGATTCCTTAGTGGTGGTGGGCGATTGTCATGGCATTCCTGCCTATGTGGGGCAAGCCCTCAAGGTGTTTAACGTCAGCCCTGCCAACCCTCAAAGCCCGACGTTGGTGTTTACAGGCGATGGCCTGTGCGACAAACAAGGCGATGATGCCAAGTTCAATGCCCAAGGCCAACTCGTGGGCGGTGGACTGTTGCAGTTTTCTACATGGTTGAGCCAAAACCCTAACTTTTATATGACGATGGGGAACCATGAAATCACGGGTTTGTTGATTCTCCTAAGTGGGGCGAAGTTTACCCCCGACACCAAAACGATGCACCCCCTGCAAGAGGCTCTCCGCTGGCCCGATTTGGAGGAAGATACCCCTATTTCTAAGCCGTTTAGCAAGGGGCATCGCACCACGCCATATCACTCCTTATTGGCTAGCCCCGCCTATCACAACCCCGAACTTTGCCCCAAAATTAAAGAAGCCTATCTTGAGTTACTCCCTCACACGGAGCTAGTGCATTACCACGAACCCACGAAAACGCTGATGAGTCACAACCTGTTGACACCTAAAAACTTGAATCGTTATTTAAAAGCCTTTGATTTGGCTCCCACCCCTGTGTGGGAACGTTGGCAAGAAGTGCGTCACCCCGGCATGGCCGATAAAACCCCCACCTTATGGGATAAGGTTTGCTATGTGTTGGATTTCCCTGCTCAATGGAAGAAAGCTCATCTGTTTAGCAACCCGAAAGAAACCGTAGATTCGCTTAATCAGGCATGGCAAGCTTTTGGTACACGTTTAAGAAACCAAGGTGGCTTAACCGAGGTTCGTTTAAGCAAGGGCGAGCGTCACCTCACTCCACCCGAACAAGCTGAACGTCTGCACGCCAAGCAAGTGCAACGTGGGCAGGAGTTACGAACCCTACGCTTGATAGAATCGGCCAGCATTCAATCCGATTTCTTTGATGATATGGCCAAGCAACGCCCCCACATGAATGACACCTTTGATGCCCAAAGCGACTTGCCCACCAGCAAATGGCTCAAGGGGCGGGCGTGGCCGTGGGCCCAAAGCGGGCAGGTGGATACCATCACGCATGGGCATACCAGCATCCCTGGGGTGATTCCTGTGGATCGTGGCTACAGTCGCCCTCCTCTCAGTTTGGTGGGCTTAAACGTGACGCAAGCCTCGACGGAAAACGTGCTTTTAGACGATTTTCCTGTGGGGGTGTTTCGCCCCTTTCCACCGCATCAGCACGGCGAAACAAAGCAAACCTCATCTGAAAAACATTAAAAAATGTTCAAAAAAAAATGAATATTTTTGAAAAACCGACCGAGTTTGATTTTTCTTGTGATAAAAAATAAATACGGTTTGCAATGAAGTATCTATCACCCCAGTGCAAACCGTTTCATAGGTAATAACTCTGTCTCTAAAAACACTCATTGACCTTGATGCGTGTTTTAGCGATACTTAATAAGTGTTATTTACCTAAGTCTATGAAAAGCCTCTCTAGGCGATGTTATAATTCATACCCTGATAGAAAATGGAGAATCAATTCAACATGATGTCCGTTGGTTTAACCCCTTTAGAAGACCGTGTTATTTTGGAAGTTAACGAAGATACACAACAAACAGCTGGCGGTATCTTTATTCCTGATTCCGCTAAAGAAAAACCACAACAAGCTACCGTGGTTGCCGTGGGTCCTGGCAAGTATGAGCAAGGCCATTTGGTGCCACTCGCTGTAAAAGCGGGTCAGCGTGTGTTGTTCTCTAAATACGCTGGCAACGATGTCAAAGTGGAAGGCAAAGAATATAAAATTGTTCGCCAATCTGATATTTTAGCGATTGCTGAATAGTTTGTTTCTTCCTTTGGAACTTTAAAATAATTAGTTTACCGTAGACTTATATAAGGATTCGTAACCATGATGATGGCAAAACACATTGTTTTTGATGAAAAAGCTCGTCGCTCGTTGCAAGAAGGCATTGATGCCGTAGCCGATGCCGTAAAAGTGACCATCGGGCCGAAAGGGCGTAACGTTGTTTTAGAGAAAAAGTTTGGGGCTCCTCAAATTGTTAACGATGGTGTCACCATCGCTAAAGAAATTGAATTGCAAGATCCTGCTGCTAATGCTGGGGCTCAGTTGGTGCGTGAAGTGGCCAGCAAAACCAACGATGTTGCAGGTGATGGTACGACTACCGCTTCCGTGTTGGCTCAATCCATTGTGCGTGAAGGTTTGCGTAACGTGGCCGCAGGTGCCAACCCTGTCGCCTTGCGTACAGGCATCACCAAAGGCGTGGAAGCCATTGTGGCTGATATCCGCAAAACCGCCCGTCAAGTGGAAAGCAAAGAGTCTATCAAGCAAGTAGCGGCCGTTTCTGCAGGTAACGATAACTACGTGGGCGAATTAATTGCCGATGCCATGGAGAAAGTGGGCAAAGAAGGCGTTATCACCATTGAAGAATCTAAATCCATTGGTACTAACTTGAAAGTAGTTGAAGGGATGCAGTTTGACAAAGGCTTCATTTCTCCTTACTTCGTGACGGATAGCGAACGCATGGAAGCCACACTAGATGATTGCTTCGTGTTGTGCGTGAACAAAAAAATCAACTTGGTCTCTGATTTAGTGCCTATCCTCGAGCAAGTGGCTCGTGAAGGCCGTGGTTTGCTGTTGATTGCTGAAGATGTGGAAGGCGAAGCCTTGGCTACATTGGTGGTCAACAACATGCGTAAAATTATCCGTGTGATTGCCGTCAAAGCCCCTGGTTTTGGTGATCGTCGTAAAGCCATGTTGGAAGATATCGCTGTCTTAACAGGTGGTCAACTCTTCACTGAAGAATTAGGCATTCGCTTAGAGAACGTGACTGTTCAACAAATGGGTAAAGCTCGTCGTGTAAGCGTTGGGCGTGACAACACCACCATCGTGGCAGATGACACCACCAAGGCAGCCGTTCAAGCTCGTTGCGAATCCATTCGTCGTCAAATTGCGGAATCGGATAGCGAGTACGATAAAGAAAAACTCAACGAGCGTTTAGCGAAGTTGAGCGGTGGCGTGGCCGTTATTGAAGTAGGTGCCGCCACTGAAACCGAACTCAAAGATAAGAAGTTACGTTTGGAAGATGCCTTGCACGCCACTCGTGCCGCCGTTGAAGAAGGCATTGTGCCTGGTGGTGGTACCATGTTGTTAAAATCCAAACAAGCCTTGGCTACTTTTGTAGAAACCTTGGAAGGCGATGAGCGTATTGGTGCCGATATCCTCTTGCGTGCCATTGAAGCGCCTGCTCGTCAAATTGCCACTAACGCTGGTAAAGATGGTAGCGTCGTAATTTCCAAAGTGCTGGAAGCAGGTGCCAACATCGGCTATGATGCTTTGAACGACAAAATGGTAGATATGTTTGAAGCGGGTATTGTCGACCCCGCTAAAGTGACTCGTTCTGCTTTGCAAAACGCTGCTTCCATTAGTGGCTTGTTGCTAACCACCGAAGCTTTGATTGTCGATATCCCCGAGAAAAAAGAACCTGCCATGCCCGCTGGTGGCATGGGTGGTATGGATTACTAAGCTTCCGTTCCGCTTCTTTATTTCTAGTAGCCTTTATTCATCCGAATTGGTGCAGTTTGCCCAGTTCGGCTGAATAGCTTTATAGAAATCTCTGCAAAAGGGGTTTTCGAGGCCTCTGCGTTCCTCGTTTTGGTCGTCTTATACCAATTAAAAAATAAAGAGTATTAACTAAAAGCTGTTTTGAAAAAAGTCGTCTAAACCTAGAAAAACGCTCGTTAAGTGATAAAAATCACTAGAATTACTGATAAAAATAGGGGTCTCTAGGGGCGAAGCCCCTAGAATAACTTAGGGGGGAGCGTTGTAGAGAGGTTTTTCACAATGAGGGTCTTGCGTAAGAATTGAGGTTATCCCTCCTCACTGTGGGGGCGAACGCCCCGGCCTCTCTACGTTGCCCAACGGGCAACACAAAGCGACAAGCGTAGGGAGTTGCTATTTAAGTTTTTAATTGGTCTAATACTATAGAAGACTCTGCAAAAGCCCATTCGGGCGTGCAATGAAGGGTTGAACGCTGGGGGCGTTCGCCCTCGCAATGAAGCACCGAACGCTAGAAGCGTAAAAAGCTAAAAACTGGGGTTTATAGGGGCGAAGCCCCTATAAATACTGTAGGGGGGAGAGTTTGAGAGGGACGAAGCCCCGAGAAGTATGGGGGGGGGGGGGTTGGGGGGGGGAGGAACGCCCCCCCACGATTGCCCTTAGGGCAATGCGAAACAAGAGACTGAGAAC
>JBJTUB010000093.1:0-2412 GCA_046080465.1 Vampirovibrionales bacterium
ACTTTGTATCAACTTATTAAAATCATTATAGTAAAACAGTTTTAGGTTGAGGTACGTCCAACATTGGGGTATCTAGGGGCGAAGCCCCTAGAATAGCTCAGGGGGGAGCGTATTGAAAGGTTTCTCACAATGAGGATCTTGTGTAAGAATTGAGGTTGTCCCTCCTCACTGTGGGGGCGAACGCCCCGGCCTCTCAACGTTGCCCAAAGGGCAACTTACCACGAATCTGAGACGTTTCGACTAAACCAGCAGTTAGTAATCAATCCTCCATTATTCGGTGGAGTTTTGTAACAATCATTCAAGATTCAAAAAACAACCGCCGATACTAACATCAAGCCCAGCGGGTTTGTTTTTATGCAGTTATCGGCGTTAACCTCATTGATTATGCCAACTCTCAGTTTAAATAGCGTAAGAAACTGTTTCCTTTTTTGGGGGGCAATGGGGGCGTTAGCCCCCATTAATAAACCTAGGGGGGAGAGTTGTAGAGAGGGAGGAACGGCCTCTCTACGTTGCCCAAAGGGCAACTTAAGGCGACAAGCGAGAGAATACGCTATTCAATCTTTGAAATGGTATTAGATAGTCACGTTTAACCCACACTCACTTTAACCAACCAGAAAAACAACCAGAAGAAACAAAGAAATCGGAGCGATTGAACATGGTATCCTCAAAGCAAGATATCCAAGCCAAGCAAGCCACCATCCCCACCACCCCAGCAGAGACACACTCGTTTGGCACTAAAACCGTGCGTTCTAACAAACAAACTCAAGCCTTAACGTTGCCTGCTACCTCAAACGTTAGCGATGCCAGTTATCGTCATACGCATCACCCCGTTAGTTTTTCCAACGGTCTCGTTCGTCTTTCGGTAAAAAACCTACCCAAAGAGCATCCTGATTTCTACACGGGCGAAACCAAAGATGTGATTATTGCACGTTGGTTGGGCGAATGGATTGAAGCAGGGTTGCAACAAGGCACCTTTACCGAGCAGCATTTAATGCCGCTTAAGCAAGATATTGCTGCCGTGCTAGAGGTAAGCGTGGGCACCGTTCAAAACGCCTTTCGTATTATGGAAGATGAAGGCTTGGTGGAAAGCAAACAGCGGATTGGTACCCTGTTACGCAAGCAAACCGATGCTGATAGCCGTGTACGCAAGCAAACCAGCAAGCGTGATACCACCGTACTGGCTATTCAACACTATATTTTAACCCAAGGCTTTGAAGTTGGGGCTTCGTTGCCTTCGGCCAAAGAGGTAGGCTCGTTGATTGGAGCCAAGGTGAATACCACCCGCTTGGCAATGGAATATTTAACCAACCATGGCGTGATTGAAAACCGAGGCCTCAAGGGCAAGCAACCCAACTGGATTTTGCTACAAAAGCCCGATGCTCAACAGTTGCAACAGCAAGGGTTTCAAGGGATTAGCACCACCACGCTGATTGATCAGTTGGAGCGGGATTTGAAGGCCTTAATTGCGAAGCAGTTTGAAGTCAACGATCGCTTGCCCTCGCATTTAGAGCTGGCCGATCAGTTTAACGTATCGATTAAAACCGTGCATGATGCCGTGCATCGCTTGGTAGAACAAGGTTTGGTGCATAGTAAACGGGGGCGGTATGGTACTTATGTCAGTCGTATCCCCAGTAATTTAATTGACACCAGCTTGATTGAGCAGTTGTTTGTGCCTGCCGCCTCGTTTTCGCCCCAGCCAGCGGAGGCTCCTTTAGCGGTGCCAGCCTTGGCAACAACAGCAGAAGCAGCCCCACCTTTTTACGGCTATGAAAAGGTGATGAACTATGTGCAAACCCAACTGCAACAAGGGGTTTACGGTCAAGGGCAAAAGCTACCCAAGCAAAGCGAATTGGCTGTTCAGTGTCAGGTCAGCCTCAATTCGGTGCGGGATGGCCTCAAGCGTTTAGAAGAACAAGGCGTGTTGCGTATTGAGCAAGGCCGTCACGGTGGTGCTGTGATTCTATAAGCCCTCATCCCTCCTTCTGTAAATAACGTCATTGCGAGCGAAGCGTGGCTATCCCCCTTGTTGCTACAGGCTTTGGAGATGGCTTCACATGCGTTCGCAATGACGTAAAGAGGTACGCTATTTGTCCCCTAAGCTGCAAAACGTTATCTCATTTCAAACAGGCTTTAGGAAGAGGATATCGATGCTTTTTAACTATTCCCTTGTTCCATTCACATTATACCTCCTCCTGCAATACATCGCTCGCTACGGGTGTAGCCTTGCTGTTTTATTGGCCTTGGTGGTTCACCCATTGGTACTGGCAACACCAACGAATGACGCTCTATCGTTAAACAAGGCCTTGGATCAACACACCCAAGCTATTAAACGCAACCCCAAAGATGCCGAGGCTTACTACAACCGAGGCAATACGTACTATAAGTTAGGCGATAAACAGGGAGCCTTGGCCG
>JBJTUB010000094.1:0-8849 GCA_046080465.1 Vampirovibrionales bacterium
CGAGGATCTTGGATCGTATCGAGATGCTGAAAAAGAGTCATGTTTCGGAGGATCGTCTACATAACGGAAACACTCTTTATTTAACCACAAACACAGCTAGACTTTTAGGGTCTCCTGGTATAAAAGGCTAGCACCACACGCCTGCTTTATACTGTTCTACCTTGGTGCGTGGCACATAGCAATGGCCGTAATTTTGCTGTTCTACAAAGCCCAAGCGTCGGTACATTTTAACAGCAGGCCAGTGATCGGTATCCATGGTGGCACTTACGTCCATCATCATCAGCTCGCCACTCATGACTCCTTCTACCATGAGGGCAATGTGCTTGCCTAGCAAATATTCGCCAAACTTTTTGCCCTGATGCTCGGGAGCCACACCAATGAGTGGGATGTTGCCACCAGTGTAGCCAAACTGAGTCAGTAGGCTAAAGCCCACTAACGTTTCGCCCTGTTTGGCCAGCAAGCTATGCGATGCTTGAAACTCGCCTAGCTTGTTACTTGTGATGAGTTCTACCACGTGTCGGCACCCTTCGGGGGTTCTAAAACGAGGATCCCAGTTGGCATCGTTCATGGGGTGAAAGGTGCTATAAATCAGCTGTGCCAAGGCGTCGGTGTCACCCTCGTCAAAAGGATGAAAGCTAACCCCTTCTACAGGCGGGATGGCAAAGGTTTCCTTGAGGCATTCCAGCATCATTAAGGTACCCATTTCTGCAAAGGTAAGCTTCACCACGGCTTGTCCGACAGGCGTAAAGCCATACCACGGAAAGGTTAAAATAAACTGGCTTTGCTTGCCCAGCATAGCAAAGCTAACAACTTGCCAATCAGGCAGGGTAAGCCAGTGCTGATAGCCAAAGCGAATGAGGGTATCCACGGCCGATTTGTGCCCCACACGATTGTTATCGATGTGCATTAAGTTAATTTCTATCGCCCCATGAGGCTCGATGCGATACAGCAAAAAACCCACGCAGGGAGCCTCAGGCAGGGCATCCTCCATAAGGATAAAGCCTTCCAATTCGCCACTTTCAATCACTGGTATCACGTATTCCCAAGGCAGGGCGGGCATATCCCAGCCAAAATCATCTTGAGCCGTGGTAACAAATTGAGTGTAGACCCCCTCCATCAGTGGGAGAGTTTGAGCAGTTAGGTGATGAGCAGTAAGCATGAGGGGTGGGCAAGCTCCAAGGGCTATATTCAGGTAGTGTGTTAACTAGTGTATCATACGGTGGCCATCCTAGGGTTATTTTATCCTTACAACTGAGCTGTACCCTAGACTCCGTTAAGTAGTGGAGGCACTCTATACTTTTTATAGGTTTGAAGTATAATGAGAAATAATATTTTTAATTAGGGGCTGTTTGCAACTAGCCTTAAGCCGCTTCTTTCTTACTTCTTGGTGGCAAGTTGCCCTAACGGGCAACGTTGAGAGGCCGTTCCTCCCTCTCAACACTCTCCCCCCTAGCTTATTTATAGGGGCTTCGCCCCTATAAACCCCATTGAGAGATAACTGAAGTTCAGTGTTTATTCTAGTTTCGTAAGCGATATCTATAGTTGTAGTAGTTTATTTGCAAACAACTCCTAACCTCTTTATAAAGATTGATGCCCCCAACTTATGCGTTTCTGCCCTTTATTTTATTCTCTGTTTAATTATCGTGTTGCCCAGCGTGGGTGGCATGCGTGTGTGTCTACGCCTATCCTTATGGGGGCGTTACTGGTGATTGCAGGAATGGCGTTGCCCGTGTTGGCTGCCCCTGAAGACCCCTTAACCACCACGGAATCGTTAGAATCTACCACGGCGGTAGATACCAGTATTACGGCCAACTACGATAAACGCATTACCGTGACTCGGGTGGAAATTACAGGCAATCGTCTTGTATCAACCGAAACGATTACCAATGTGATGAGTTTACGCCCAAGCATGGTCTATTCTAAAAAACGGTTGCAAGAAGATTTAGCACGTATTTACGCCTTGGGCTATTTTACCCAGCAAATGAAGGCGAAGCCTCGTAGCACGCCTGATGGGGTGGTGGTGGCCTTGCAGGTGGAAGAAAATGCACCTATTACGGATGTCACCTTGCAGGGCAACACCGTGTTACCTAAAGCCGATGTTGATGCGGTGTTTCAGCCCCAGTTAGGGATGCCCCAAAACTTAGCCAAACTGAACGAGGGCATTGCACAACTAGAAGCCTTATACCGTGATAAAGGCTATGTGTTGGCACGCATTACCGATGTGAGTCCGCAGGCCAACGGAACCTTAAACTTAACGGTGGAAGAAGGTATTATTGATGATATTCAAATTGTAGGCAATCGCAAAACAAAGCCCTATGTGATTAAGCGATCGTTAGCCATTAAAAAAGGCATCCCCTATAACGAAACCGTGATGAGCGATGATTTGAAGCGGTTGTTTAGTATGCAAAGCTTTGAAGATGTGCGTCGTCAGCTCGTACCTAACCCCGATGTGCCAGACCATTACAACGTAGTGATTGAAGTGGATGAAAAACGATCCGCTGCCTTAAACGTGGGTGGGGGGATTGATACGGTGACGGGCTTTTTCGGCTCGGCAGGCTACAGTGATCCCAACTTCCTAGGCCGTGGAGAAAACTTTAACGTGAGTGTGGGCGTGGGTTCGGGGGTGTTTAACCGTGATGCCACCACGCAAGCGAATCGCCGTATGTATCAGTTTGATGCAGGTTGGTCGACACCAAGCTTAGGCGAAAGCAACGTTGGCATGGGAGTCAATTTATTTGGTAGAGAGTTTGCCAGTTTTAATGTGCCATTAACGCTAGAACGTCGTGTGGGCTTAGGGGTGAACGTTTCTAAAGCCTTTGAAGATAAGCCGCATTGGTCTGGAAGTTTGGGTTTCCGTACAGAGTTTGTCGAGGTGCAGGATGTTGTTTCACAGGCAACATACCAGAAGCTAGGTATTACCCCTGCTTTACGTCAACAACAAATAGATAGTGGTACTTTTGTAAGCCTAACCCCGAGCGTGGCTTTTGATACCCGAGATAATTTATTCAACCCCAGCCAAGGCTGGCTGAACACCGTTAGTATTTCGCCTACCGTGGGCGTGGGGGCCGATAGCTACATTACAGGGACTGTCAACTTGCGTAAATACATGAAGGTGGGCGACAATGTGGTGTTTGCCGTCAATGGGCAAGTATCTCACACGGGCTTGGGCGATATCCCCGATTTTAACGCCTTTCGTTTAGGGGGAGCTTACAGTGTGCGGGGCTACCAAGAAGGGGGCTTGGGCATTGGCCAAGGCTTTGCGTTGGGGTCTGCCGAGCTGCGGGTGAAGCCACCTTTACCAGCAAAACTGCGTAAAAACACGTTTTTTGATAGTCTGCGTTTAGTGGCCTTTAGCGATGCGGGAACCTTGCTGGATGAATCGGATATTAACCGTATTCTAGGTCGTCGGGGCGATGGTGTTTCTGCAGGGGCGGGGATCCGTTTAAATATTCCTGCCTTAGGAGCCTTGCGTTTTGATTATGCCATTCCGCTTTCAGGCACTCGTAGCGATTATCGCCAAAGTTTGATGTTTGGTGTGGGTCAAAAGTTCTAATACCATTTTTAGAAATGAAGGGCGTGTAGTTGATTTCTAGGAGCTTAGACTCGCAGATGAGTGCGGTGTACAGAGACGTACATAAACTCATCGAGAATCGTAGTGACACCGAAAGCGGCAGATGCCCTTTATTTATGAAATTGGTATAAACTTGGTAGTCACAACCCTTAGAACTCTCCGTTTTGAGTGAGCTAAATAAGGCTTTTTAAAAAATAGTTGGCAAAATAGCTAAAGAATGCTTTAATAGAACGTAGTAGCTATAGCCTCGATGTTAAAGTGATAAACGATGATTCATCACTGGCGTTGTGGATGCGATAGTTGCCAAGTTGCTAGGCGTTTGAGAGAATCAACCGCTGTTTGTGTGAACATCAGGATTCGTTGGCTTTGCTTCGTTGTTGGTGTCTCACTTCAGCTTCAGGTTGGCTCGTTCATCATGTCAAGGTGACTTGGAAGTCTTTTAGTGTTTTAACTAACGAAGTTATGGAAAAAGTTTCAGGCGAGTTGATAACAAGGAGTTGAAGCTATTGAATTGAGGCGTGTACAGTGACGTACATAACGAAATTCGATAGCGAAACGACACAGTTAGCGACCGCATCAAACCTTTTTCTGCACGCTCCAACGCTTAAACTAAGGAACGACGACTCTAACAATGCACTATCACCACAACCACCACGACCATCAAGACACCGCACAGAGCGAAGAGTTAGGAAAGCAATTAAGTATGAACTTTGAATCCATGAATCAGGCCAACGCCGTTATTAAAGTTTTAGGTGTGGGTGGTGCTGGCGGTAACGCCGTCAATCGCATGATTGCCAGTGGCATGACAGGCGTTGAGTTTTGGGCCATGAACACCGATGCTCAAGTATTGACGATGTCGCACACGCAAAACCGCATGCAGTTGGGTAATAAAATTACTCGTGGTTTGGGTGCGGGTGGCAACCCCACCATTGGCGAAAAAGCTGCCGAAGAAAGCCGTGAAGATATTGCCAACATTGTTGAAGGTGCCGATATGGTGTTTATTACCGCTGGTATGGGCGGTGGTACGGGTACAGGTGCGGCGGCTGTGGTGGCCAACATTGCCCGTGATATGGGTGCCTTAACCGTGGCTGTGGTTACCAAGCCCTTTGCTTTTGAGGGGCGTCGCCGTCAGCAACAAGCCATGGCTGGTTTGGAAGCCTTGCGTCGTGAAGTCGATACCTTGATTGTCATCCCTAACGATAAACTGTTGGATGTAGTCGAGCGTCGCACCTCCATGCAGGAAGCCTTCCGCACGGCCGACGATATTTTGTTGCGTGGCGTGCAAGGTATTTCGGATATTATTACCGTGCCTGGTTTAATTAACGTCGATTTTGCCGATGTGCGTGCCGTCATGAGCGAATCGGGTTCGGCCATTATGGGTATTGGTCGTGCATCGGGTGAAGGTCGTGCGTTGGAAGCAGCTCGTCAAGCCGTGAATTCCCCCTTGTTGGAAACCACGATTGATGGTGCCAGTGGCGTGATTTTCAGTGTCACAGGCGGAGCGGATATGACGCTTCACGAAGTGAACGAAGCCGCCGAAATTGTCTATGATGCCGTGGATCCTGATGCCAACATCATCTTTGGTTCGGTGTTGGATGAACGCTTGCAAGGCGAGATTCAAATTACGGTGATTGCTACAGGCTTCGATTTGCAAGGTAGCATTAAATATCAGCAGCAATCGCAAGGGGTTCAAAATCCGTTTGATGTGTTTAATCGTTCCAGCCAACGTAACGAGGCTCCTATGGTGAACGAAGCGGTGGCCGTGACCCCTACCAAACGCATTGGCGAACCTGTGCATGAAACCGCCCGCCGTTTGTTGGATTTACCCGATTTTCTGCGTCCACGTAAGTAGGCGATGTTAAAGTCGTACTAAGTTTATTCCCCTCTTGTGTTGTGGCATACGAGGGGAATGTTTTAAGAACTATTGCCAAATCCAATCATAACGGCGACTTACTCCATTGTGATTTTCACATGGCCGAACCTCTCCTGGCCTTAGGCCTTGTGTCCAATCTGTGAGTGAGTACACACCAGGTGTGCCTATAACGGTATTGCTGATATTTGAACACAGAACCAGTTGATCTTGACCATCTGTGTTAGGGGGTAGGCTGCCATTGATATCTATATCAACAAACCCTATACGGTTAGCTCCACCATTTTCGAATTTCATCACAACACCTGTTGGGAATTTGAGACCCTTTTCATTTCCAGCACGTCCAGCAAGAGAGCCTGTTAAATTACATCGGGTATCAGCACTCGATTCACAAGAAATTTCCCAAGCTGTTCGGTTTTTTAGCATCGTATGCCAACCATTTTGGGTACCGTTTTCCATAAAGTCGGCTTGGGTGGCTGTACTAATCATTTGTAAAGTTTCTTTAAACAATGCTTTACGCTGAGATAGCTGAAAGTTATTGAAAATGCTAGGCAGGGTTAAGGCACTAATCAGTCCCAAAACAGCGAGGCTAATCAATAGTTCGCTTAAGGTAAAACCAAACAACGAGGGTTTACAGTGGTATTTGGGCTGTGTTTTAGCTATTATCCTTGCAGGATTGAAAAAATCATAAATAAAGCCTCGCTATTTTAAGTGACTGAAACTATGTTACCATTCATGTATCGGTAGGTACAAGGCAGACCTTTAATTTTTTCGGTTAAATGTTGTAGGTCGTTGTAAAGCTGTTATTGTAACAAAATTGAGAGTGTTAACTAACTAGCTTTTGTGTTTAGTCGGTGGAAATGAAACGCAATCGCCTGACCCCACTCTCCTGCGTCACTTCTATCTTGAATCTGCCAGATAAAAAGGGTTGTGAGAGTCTCTTCCTTTTGCTACACTGACATAAGATAATTATGTTTCCTTGCAAACACTGAGTTCTCTTCACGTATGTACCCTGTTTATTATTGTCAACCTATGGAGTGTATCAACCCATGTTTAAAAAAATTGCTGTGATTGGTGCTGGCAATGTAGGAGCCACCACGGCTCAGCGTTTAGCTGAAGCCGAATTAGCCAAAACGGTTGTTTTGGTCGATGTGGTGGAAGGGGTACCACAAGGAAAGGCCTTGGATATTTTACAATCTGGCCCTGTGTACCTGTATGATACCAAGTTAATCGGCACGAACGGTTATGCCGATGTGGCCAACGCCGAGCTAGTGGTCATTACTGCTGGTATTGCTCGTAAGCCTGGCATGAGCCGTGACGATTTACTCGATACCAACGCTAAGATTATTCGTAGCGTGTGTCAAGAAATTAAAGCGGTGGCACCTAACGCTATCGTCATTGTGGTCTCTAACCCCTTGGATGTGATGTGTCAAGTGGCGTTTGAAACGCTTGGCTTCCCTGCCAACCGTGTGATTGGGATGGCTGGGGTGTTGGATACAGCTCGCTTCCGTACCTTTATTGCCGAAGCTGCCGATGTATCTGTGCAAGATGTACAGGCCTTTGTTTTGGGCGGGCATGGTGATAGCATGGTGCCTGTGGTGGGCTATAGCAACATTGCGGGTATTCCTCTAACTCACTTTTTAAGCGATGAGCAGATTCAAGCGTTGGTAGACCGTGCTCGCCATGGTGGGGCTGAAATTGTGGGCTACCTTAAAACAGGGTCTGCTTATTACGCCCCTGCTGCTAGCGTGGTAGAGATGGTGGCCAGCATTGTGAAAGATAAAAAACGTATTTTACCTTGTGCAGCTTATTTGCAAGGGGAATATGGAGTACAAAACCTGTATGTGGGTGTGCCGTGTAAGTTAGGTGCTAACGGGCTGGAGCAAATTATTGATTTACCACTTTCTGCCAGCGAGCGTGAGGCACTGAATGTTTCCATTAACGATGTGGCCAGCAATGTAGAAAAACTTAAAGCAAAGGCTTTGGTGTAACCTATAGAAAACTCTGAAAAAGCCCATTCGGGCGTGCAATGAAGTGTTGAACGCTGGTTGCGTAAACCCTTTGGAAAAACGGGGCTATAGGGGCGAAGCCCCTATAAATACTAAAGGGGGAGCCTTTGAGAGGTTTTTCACAATGAGGATCTTGCGTAAGCATTGAGATGCTTCCTCTTCACTGTGGGGGCGAACGCCCCGGCCTTTCAAAGTCGTCTGAAAGACGACACGAAACGAAGGACTTAGAACCTTCGACAAACCCTTTTTCAGAGCTTTCTACAGACATACGGCTTTTTGTAACGATGAGTACAAGATCTTCCTCTTGCCCAGCTTACCTTTGGTAGGCTGGGCAAGTTTTTTTGAGACTATTAACGTTAAACCTCCATTAAATGTTGTAATTTTATCCCTTGGCCTCCCCCTTTTTCTTGACTATCACTCACACTAATAATACGTAACGTAAGTTTGTTTGAGTTTCCAAAATCAATTCAGAATCAACCTAGTGAAGGGGTAGGGGCTACCGATGAACCATAAAACGCCATCGAAACAAAGGCAGGCACAAAAAGCACACAAAGATATTCGCCCCTACTTGAACTTGATTGAACGGGTTGCACGAGTAGAACATCGTCGTATTCCTCAGCATATGATAGACTTAGAGGAAATGATTTCTGTAGGTGCCTTGGCCTTACAAACCCTATTAAACAACAAAACAGATGAGCAGATAGAACGCTTGAATATCTCGTACATTGCCACCGCCACACGCTGGGCTATCCGTAACGAGTTGCGTACCCGCACCCGTTGGTATGCTCAAAAACACGAGAAATCGACCACCGCCTCGATTGAAGAACCGAGCAAGGGGAATGAGGAGACCACGGACGAAAACGGAGTCACCTTGGTGGGGGTGAATTATAGTTTGGCTGAAGAGCAAGTGCGTGATGCCGTGTATCAAACCGTTCTCTCTATTGATTCCATGCAAACCAACGAACAAGGTGAGGCCCAGTACGATACCATTGCCGATAAACGCCAAACACCCGAACAGGAACTAGAAGCTAGCGAATTAGGACGAGCCCTTAAAGAAGCTATTGCCAAGCTTCCACCTAGGGAACGAGGCATTGTAGAAGCACGGTTTTTCCAGAACAAGCAGGTGAAAGAGATTGCGACGGAACTCAATCTCTCTTCTTCAAGAGTAACCCGTATTGTGCAAGCGGCACTGAATACCATTCGTCTTTCGCTTAAAAAGCAATCGTTGATAGAGTTGGCTGGTTAATGTTTTTTGTAACAAGTGCTTAAATTAGGGGCTGTTTGCAAATAGTTTTAAACTGCTTCTTTCTTACTTCTTGGTGATAAGTTGCCCTTTGGGCAACGTAGAGAGGCCGGGGCGTTCGCCCCCACAGTGAGGAGGGGCAATCTCAATTCTTAC
>JBJTUB010000095.1:0-2495 GCA_046080465.1 Vampirovibrionales bacterium
CCCTGATTTGAACCCGATTGAGGGGTGGTGGGCGGTGCTCAAGCGGGTTGTAACCAATGGAATACGTTTAGGGCTAGCCTTCTACGAAGCCATTCAACACATCTTTGGAAAAGAGTCGTAAATTATTTAAAATACTATACCTACAGATAAAACAGCACAAAGAACAAAACATCCTAAAATCTTCTTTTTGAGTGAAACACCGTTTAAGGTTTGCAAACCCGACTGAACCCATGCCTTCATAAATGCCCCTTTGCTATCAATACAACAACGGTGGTAAAAAAGGTTTAATGTGGTCACTCACTGTACTTTGAGTACCTTGCTATCGCCCCACTTAAAACTTTTTCCGCACGTTCCTTTATTTACTGAGTGTTGGTATACTTAAACCTTTGATGGCTTCCTATAATCTCTTAAAAACCATAAGTACTACCCACTGTCAGTATAGTGTAATTTTGTCGGGGTAATTTTAGAAAGAGACTTTATTTCATGTAAACGATGTATAGCACCCTCTGCAAAAGCCCCTTCGGGCGAAGCCATTCGGCTTGTGCAATGAAGCACCGAACGCTGGCCTCGTCAAACGGCCAGTGGATACTGCGTTTCTATGGATGTTCCTCGTAGGGGCGGATTGTATCCGCCCACCCACTTTCTTGCATTCCTGTGACTCTTCCCCGCAAGGGGCAGAAACTTTATAATAATACGCCGTACTTGGTTTTTAGGATGTTGAGAGCCTCTTGCAGTTGAGGATCCTTCTTGGCTTTGGCATCCTCCTCTGTTAGCTTCACCTCTACATGCGGGTCGATGCCTTTTTTGTTGATATCGGTATCGTTGGGGGTCAGGTATTTTTGAGTCGTAACGTTCACCCCCGCCCCTGTGGGTAGCGGATTAATTTCCTGCACCAAGCCCTTGCCAAAACTACGCTTGCCTACCAAGGTGGCTCGCTCATGATCTTTCAACGCACCTGCCAAAATCTCGCTGGCACTGGCACTGCCTTCATCAATCAATATTACCAACGGTTTTTGCCAAATGGGTTGCCCTTGCGTGCTACGCACACTTTTATAGCCTGCTCTATCCACCGTGCTAACCACGGTGGCATCTTCTAAAAACAGACTAGCGATGCTAATGGCGTTTTCCAGCAAGCCCCCAGGGTTGGAGCGTAAATCTAAAACCAAGCCTTGTTTTTTATCGCTCAAGGCTTTTTTAACCGCATCCTCTACTTCTTGCCCAGCGGTTTTACTCAAAAACGACGAGAGCTTGATGTAGGTCACAGGCTCGGGTACAGTCAGCTCAAACGGAGGCTTCACGCTCACCGATTTTAGCTTGATCTCGGCACGTTCAATCACCAACGTATGCTCGGTTTCGCCCCGCTTAAGTAGAATCGTGACAGTGCTGCCTTTGTCGCCTTTAATCAGATCGGCACCGCTTTTCACCGTCATACCTTGGGTGCTTTTGCCATCAATTTTCAGAATAACATCGTTGGCCTTCATGCCTGCTTTGGCAGCGGGGGTATCTTCAATCGGGGCAATAACGACGAGACGACCATCACGTTCGCCAATTTGCACGCCAATGCCGCACAAGGTGGCCTTAATGGAGTCGGTTTCTTCTTTAAACTCTTCAGGGGGTAAAAAGCGAGTATAGCGATCGCCCAAGCTTTGAATCATCGTATCAATGGCCATAAAGGCATCGTTCGGGTTGCTTAATTTGTCATCGTAGCGGTGTCGCCACAGACCCCATGCTTGATGATTTTTACTATCATCCACAAACTTGTTATCCAGCAGAAGCCAAACACGATCGTACAAGGCACGAGCTTCATCGGGGGTACCTGCCACTGGAGCCATCGCCCAAGTGAGTGAGGGCAACCCCATACTCAAAACAACTAACAAGCTTAGGGAACACAATTTAGAAAAAATGGACATACAAGGAACTCACTTACTTATTTTGAAACAACTATAGAAAGCTTTATAAAAACTATTTATTTACTCCCTCTCCCTTAGGGAGAGGGCTGGGGTGAGGGATTTCACCAACCTCGGTGTTGTCTGTGTTTCCCTCATCCTAACCTTCTCCCTAAGGGAGAAGGAACAGAATATCGAATGGCCTTTACAGAGGATTTTATAATAGCACCGTTAAACATACATCTAGTGTAGCACAGGATGACAAAACAGAGGTGTTTATAGATTATTCTGCTTGGCTTTCAATCAACCGACTATCACGAGAGGGAAGGGTGAAGGCTGCTTTGAGACATTTAACTAATTAGATGGTATACTTTTCTTTTGTTTAGAAAGAGAAGCGTGTGCTATATGAACTGCCCTAAATGTGGAAGTAGCGAAAAATCAAAAGCTGGATTTGTTAAAGATGTGCAACGTTGGCAATGTAAAAAACTGCCCTTGTAAATATACTCGTAGTACCCCCAAAGGACTAGGAGCCAAGACATGGGCCTTAGCGGAAGAGCTTTATGCCAGTGGTGTTTCCCTCAGACGTATCGGTCAGTTAATCGGTGTGTC
>JBJTUB010000096.1:0-2428 GCA_046080465.1 Vampirovibrionales bacterium
TCTCCCTAAGGGAGAGGGGGTAAAGCCCCTTGTACAGAGCTTTCTCTACGTTTAGCGGAGCGGCACTTTACTGGGCATCCCGACTTCTCTCGGGTATTTTTTACCCGTAGGGGCCACCTTGTTAACAACCACTAAAAACGAATACTGCAAGGGTTCCACGCCTTCGGGGGGTTCTAAAACAGATTCCACCTCGCCTCCGCAATACTGCAAGGCTTTCGTGGCCGCGGGTAGTTCTTCCACCCACTTGGGGCCTTTCATCGCCAAGGCCACCCCTCCCACCTTCACCAAAGGCAAGCAATATTCCATCAACACGGGCATGACGGCCACCCCACGAGACGTAACAACATCGGCGGCTTCTCGGTACGGGCTACCCACATGGCCCAGTGTTTCAATACGTTCGGTGGAAAGCGTCACAGGCAAGGCCAGCGTGTTCGCCACCTCGGTTAAGAAAGTGGCTTTTTTCTTCACCGATTCCACCCCCATAAAGGTGCAATCAGGCCGCAGTATCGCCAAGGGTATCAAGGGAACACCCCCGCCACTGCCCACATCCACCACATGAGACCCCTCGGCAATGGCATCACTAAACAGCCACGCATCCCACAGTTGCTTGTACAAGAAATCGTGCCAGCCCGTGATGCGTGTCAAGTTCATGCGTTGGTTGGCTTCCTCAAGCAGGGTATAAAACTGAAGGCATTGTTCCAGTTGAATGCTGCTAGGCATAAGTTGATGATGTTGTTCTAGCAGGGCTAGCCACGCCAATGTCTCAGGCGATTGGAGGAGATTCATGGGAGGGGTTCTTTCAGATTAAGCAGAAATGCGTCACACTAAACACAGTAGCTATCATAGCAAAAACACAGCGAAAACATAGAGACTACCAACGGCCTCTTTTAGGATTCCACACCATGCCCACCCCCGACGACGCTTACACCCCACTCAACGAAGCCCCCCCCACCGATACGATTCGGGTGTTTAGCCAAGCCATGCTAGAACGCCTAGAGGCCGGGAACTTTGTGCCAGTGCGTCAGCACCAACACCGACAACAAGCCCGAGGTGACCGTCGTAGCAAAGAAACCCCCTTGGCCTTGTGCAAACGTTCTATACGTTATGAGCCGTTGGTGTTTGAAGACCGCCCCGAGGTTATTCTACGCTTGGCCAAGCAATTGAATCGACCCAGCTTAAAATGTTTAGCTCTTTACGGCGAACAAGGCCTAGGTAAAACCAGTATCGTTCGTGGGTTAGCCGAACTCATGGGCGGGGGTGATGAGCAGTTGCTCTGGTTTGAACTCGCCGATTATCAGCAATTGGAAGCCTTGTGTGTTCAGTTATTACAGCAAGTCGTTTTTTTTATTGCCAACCACACCCGCACCCACGTCGCTTGGGATGAAATAGATTGGCGATGCCAAGATGCCAACAACCGTAAACGCTTGCTTACATGGGTAGAGCAGTATTTAAACCACATTCCTAACCTGCCTTTATTATTGGTGATTGATAACGCCGATGTGTTGTTTGGCCAAACCCAGTTGCAGCAACAGGGGCAACCCACAAACCGAGCGACAACCCAGATTATTTCGCCTGCGTTGTTGCATATTTTACAGTGGTGGGTGCGGCAGCCCAACACCAAGCTCGTGCTACTCAGTCACGATCATCTACCCGAGGTGTTGGCCTTACCACCGCAAGCCGTTTGTCACGAAGTACTACGCCCGTTTAGCCCTGAATGTCTTACAGCGTGGGAGCAAGCCTTACTCGGCACACTTCAACCCCAGCGTTCCAGTAATACGACAGAAGGCCTCACCCCACATCATGAAGCAGGCATCCAGCGGTATCTTGCTTGTTTTAAACAACTCCACCATGCCAGCGATGGCCTACCTTGGATTGTGCAAGGCCTCCGTTCCATTCATCAACACTATCTAAGCACCTTAAAAACGGCCTTGTTCCACCCCGAACCTGAGGTTTCTGAATCACAATTAAACACGCATCCACTCATCATCATTCATGAGTTGTATCAACAGCAAAAACAAACGCTACAGCACCCGCCCAACACGCTACACGTGGCCTCACACCTGCTACTACAGGCGCTGATGTTATACTGGCAGCAGGTGCTACCTGCCGAGCAAAAAACGCTCATGTTTGCTCTGCTTGGCTTCATTCAGCACAGTGTGCCCAGTCTCATGCTCATGGATATGTTGGTAAATACCAGCCATCGTGAGGCCATTGATTGGTTGCGTCAGTTGGTGTCTCATGCGTGTATCCGTCCGTTTGTTAGTGTGCTTAACGAGCCTCAAACCTTGCAACAAACCTTTATTCAGCCGTTGCTTCAAGGGGGGCATCGGCTCGAAAAAAACACCTTGGCTACCGATCCGAACGAAGGCATCTGCCTCCAGTTCGATTTACCTCAGAGGCTAAAACAAGTGTTGGCTCAGCACCTTAC
>JBJTUB010000097.1:0-2435 GCA_046080465.1 Vampirovibrionales bacterium
TTAGAAATGAAGGGCGTGTAGGTGATTTCTAGGAGCCTAGACTCGCAGATGAGTGCGGTGTACATAGAGGTACATAAGCTCATCGAGAATCGTAGCGACAACGAAAGCGACAGACGCACTTTATTTATAAAATTGGTATAAGCCCTTTTAAGGCACGCACTTTGGTGGGCAAGCCGTAAAGGTTGATAAACCCTTCAGCATCGGCGTGGTTGTACAAATCGCCCGTGGCAAAGCTGGCTAAATCCTCACTGTACAAGCTGTAGGGGCTAGTGATACTGGCAGGAATAATGTTCCCCTTCCACAGCTTCAACACCACCTCGCCCGTGACGGTTTGTTGCGTACTGCTTACAAAGGCACTCAGGGCTTCACGCAAGGGGCAGAACCAATCGCCGTTGTACACCAACTGGGCAAACTGCAACGCCACTTGGTGCTTGTACTGCAAGGTTTGTCTATCTAAGCAGAGTTGCTCCAATTTGGCGTGGGCAGCATACAGCAGGCTACCGCCAGGGGTTTCGTACACGCCACGAGATTTCATCCCCACCAAGCGGTTTTCTACCATATCTACCACGCCCACGCCGTGCTTGCCCCCAATGCGGTTGAGTGCTTCCAACAAGGCCACCGCCCCAAGGGCTTCACCGTTGACGCTCACAGGCACGCCTTGCTCAAAGCCAATGCGTACCAACTCGGGGGTATCGGGGGTGTGTTCTAGGGGGGTAGTCAGTTGTAGCAGGTGGTTGTAGTTGGGCAAGTGGGTGGGGTCTTCCAGTTCTAGCCCCTCGTGGCTCAAGTGCCAAATGTTGCGGTCACGACTGTAGCTTTGATCGGGCGAAAAGGGCAGATCAATGCCGTGATCTTGCAGGTAGGCAATGGCATCTTCACGGCTACGAATGTTCCATTCCCGCCACGGAGCAATCACTCGCAGGTGGGGGGCAAAGGCTTTAATGGCCAACTCAAACCGAACCTGATCGTTGCCCTTGCCCGTGGCACCGTGGCAAATGGCATCGGCGTTTTCTTGCAGAGCGATTTCGCAAATGCGTTTACCAATAATGGGGCGAGCCATGCTGGTACCTAGCAAGTAACAGCCTTCGTAGATAGCTTGGGCTTGCAGGGTCGGCCACACATAATCGGTCAAGAATTCTTCAGTAACATCTTCCAAGTAAAACTTGCTGGCTCCGCTGGCAATGGCCTTCACTTCAAGGCCATCGGTTTCGGTGCCTTGGCCTACTTGCACGCACACGGCCACAATCTCGATGTGTTGGCCATAGGTTTCTTTCAACCACGGAATAATGGTGCTGGTATCCAACCCGCCCGAATAGGCAAGGACAATCTTTTGAGGGGCGGGGGGCGTTGCTGGAGTCGTCATAGGGTTCAAGTCTCTTTCTTTCGTTTATCTAGGGTATCTCATACAGGTTAACATCTTGACTCGTTGTCATTGCGAGTGAAACGAAGCAATCCCCCACACAGAAGCGATACGGCTAAGGAGATTGCTTCACTGCGTTCGCAATGACGGAAGGCGTGGGGCTTGTGTGCCTTCTGTTCCTTCTCCCATAGGGAGAGGGGGAGTATAAAACAGCTTCTACTTTAACAATGCTTTAATCGTGTCGTTTGTAGCAGCATCAAACTGTGTGTTTCCATCGTTGGCTTTTCGGTGTTTATCCGCTCCGTTGGCTAGCAAGACTTTGGCTATTTCAAGATGGCCTTGAGAACTTGCCCCACGCAGAGGTGTCCAGCCATACGTGTCGGCTTGATTGACCTTCGCTCCGTTAGCTAGCAATACTTTGACGACTTCAAGATGTCCGTGATAGCTTGCTTCATGCAGAGGTGTCCAGTCATACGTGTCGCCTTGATTGACAGTCGCCCCAGCGTTAATTAAGGCTTGCACCAAGGGGGCATTGCCATTTTTTGCCGCAATGCACAAACGAGTTTCGCCCTCCTCACCGACTACGGCGTTGGGGTTACCTGTAACTTCTGGTAGGGGCTGTTTGGGTTGTTCTGCTTGAGCCACCAAGCTATTCCCCGTTGACGAAGAAGCTCCTGTGTCTCCGTACCCTGATAAACCCACCACAAGGGGCAATAAAAGTAAACCAATCAATACGCTTGCATTAAACATTTGCTTTGTTCTTTCTAAGAGGGGGGGGCGGGCGTGAAGCATCACGCCCCTACAAAAAACCACAATTCAATAGCTACTAACATAACACTACTTTAGTAATGCTTTAATCGTGCGGTTTTCAGCAACATCAAACGGTGTGTTTCCATACGTGTCGCCTTGATTGACAGTCGCCCCGTTGGCTAGCAATAGTTTGACGATTTCAAGATGACCTTTATAGCTTGCCTGATACAGAGGTGTAAAGCCACGGTCATCGCCTTGATTGACAGTCGCACCATTAGCTAGCAATACTTTGACGACTTCAAGATGTCCGTGATAGCTTGCCCAA
>JBJTUB010000098.1:0-2095 GCA_046080465.1 Vampirovibrionales bacterium
TTCTGTATCTGTCTTCTTATACCAATTTCATAAATAAAGGGCGTCTGCCGCTTTCGTTGTCGCTACGATTCTCGATGAGCTTATGTACCTCTATGGTCACCGCACTCATCTGCGAGTCTAGGCTCCTAGAAATCACCTACAAGCCCTTCATTTCTAAAAATGGTATAAAAACCTCAACTCCACATCTACTTTTTCTTGCGCAGGGGTGGGAAGACAAAAGGCAGGTGCGGGTAAATCCAACTCTCGTTGCTACGTGCCCAATCATCTAGCACTTCATCTTGATCAAAGAACAGGCCAATCTCACGCTCGGCACTGGTCACACTATCGCTACCATGCACCACGTTCCGCTGAGAAATCTGGGCAAAATCGAAGCGAATCGTGCCAGGGTCGGCTTCCATGGGGCTGGTTTTACCAATAATCTTACGGCAAATCTCAACAGCGTTTTCGCCTTCCCACACCATGGCCACAATAGGGCCAGCGGTAATAAAGCCCACTAAATCTTCAAAAAAGGGCTTGCCCACATGCTCAACATAATGGGTTTCGGCTAGCTCTTTGCTGACTTGCATCATTTTTAGGCCACACAGCTTTAAGCCTTTACGCTCAAAGCGACTCAGAATCTCGCCGATAATGCCCCGCTGAACAGCATCGGGCTTCATGGCAACAAAGGTACGTTCAAAACTCATAGTACAAACCTTTTAAAAAACGAGGTACACGGTAACAGAAAATTAAAACTTTATAAATAAACTTTACAAATAAAGCCTAGCAGAAAAGAACATCCCTGTAGATGAGATTTCTTAGGTAATGTCGACACTACCTAGAGTGTTGTTTCGTCACCGTGGTGTTGAAACAACATCAGTTTATCTCGATGAATTAACGGCTCTTCCAAACACTCGTGCGGGCAACGCCGTTGAATCTCTGCTGAGGAATAGGCCACCACACCACGCCCTAGCTCTTGCCCAGCCTCGGTGTGTAGGCTCACAATGTTACCCTCGCTAAAGTGACCTTCGCAGGCCACCACGCCCACCCCTAGTAGGCTGGCTCCTTTGTGTAGCAGGGCATCCGTGGCTCCTGCATTGATAGTAATAATACCCGCATACCCACTGGCGTAACCAATCCACCGCTTCCAACTGGTTTGCGTGGGTTGGGCGTTGGCCTGTACAAACGTGGCAGGAAACTCAGCATCCTCGCCCGTGTATTCAAACAGGTGTTGCAGGGCTTGGTTTTTTAACCCAGAGGCAATAACCACATGCACCCCACTATGGCAGGCCACGGCGGTGGAATCCAGCTTACTCGCCATGCCACCCCGCCCCGCCAAGGATTTACCCGCCGTATTGACGTGAATTAACTCATCCACGTTTGGCACAAAAGCCAAGCGTTGGGCGGTGACATCTTCAAACGGGTTGGCCGTGTAAATACCTTCCACATTGGAAAGTACGACCAACACATCGGCCTGTAGTTGGCTGGCTACCAAGGCCGCAAGTTTATCGTTATCGCCAAAGCTTAAGGCCATCACGTTGGCGTTGCCTTCAAACAGGGCGGAATCACTGAGGGCATCGTTCTCGTTAAGAATAGGAATAATATTGTGGCTAAGCAACTGCTCTAGTACCTCTTTGGCACTTTGGTAACGCCACCGATGCGAAAAATCGTGAGGGTTTAGTAGCACCTGAGCCACTTGTACGCCGTAATGATGAAACAACTGTTCGTACGTATTCACCAGCTTGGCTTGCCCCACGGCAGCACAAGCTTGCTTTTGTACCCGAGTTAGGGCATCGGTGGCGGTAAACCCTAGCAGGGGGCGACCTGTGGCAATCGCCCCCGAGGTGACGAGAACCACGTGTTTGCCTTGTTCTTGCAACCACGCCAACTGACGCACAAAGGCCGCCAAGCGATCAATGGTAATACGCCCTTGCGAATCGATTAAAATTTGGCTACCAATCTTTATCACCACTCGTTTGGCGTGCTGCAACTGCGTTGGGATGCTAGGTAGCGTTGTAGAAGACGATGTATGAATACTCATGCCAATAGACTCTCTTGTATAGTCAAATCCTTGTTTTTCCGTACGTTTTTAAAATGCTAGCTCACCGAGACCTTCCTA
>JBJTUB010000099.1:0-10270 GCA_046080465.1 Vampirovibrionales bacterium
AGAGGCCGGGGCGTTCGCCCCCACAGTGAGGAGGGACAATCTCAATTCTTACGCAAGATCCTCATTGTGAAAAACCTCTCTACAACTCTCCCCCCTAAGTTATTCTAGGGGCTTCGCCCCTAGAGTCCCCTATTTTTGTCAGTAATTCTACTAATTTTTATCACTTAACAAGCGTTTTTCTAGGTTTAGACGACTTTTTTCAAAACAGCTTTTAGTTAATACTCTCTTGCGATACTTGATTCATGGCTTGCCAATAATACAAGCTACTACCTAGCAACGCCATCCCCACGGCCAAGTTGACCATGCCACGTAAAAACACGGGGGCATTAAACAGCGTCAGGCTAGCACCTAAACCAATCATCAACACCAACATCATCCAGCTACGCATGGGGTAGACGGCCAATAGCTTGGCAGGTTCAGCAAGTTGATGCAAACGGTCGATGTTGGCTAAGGCCGCCTTACGCAACACCGTGCGAGCCTTGGCAAACCCAAGCCCTAAGGCCACCACACCCGCAACGAGCGTCATCACCATATCGGGGTTAGGAATGGAATTAAGCCACTGCACCCCACGCACGCACATAAACAATCCGCCTAGGCACCACAGGCTAAAGGCGACACTTAAGAGCTTGCGTCCTTCGAGTTTAACAGGAAGCAAGGCAAAGACAAGCACAAGGCTGGGGAGTACAAGTAACATGGTAGGGAAGGGTTGAGGCATGGGCGTTATTTCTTTCCGTATGAGAGAGTTCAGTTAAACAGAGGTGGGTTGTTTGGCTTGCGATGCAATGCTTAGCAGTTGCACGTAGCTGGTAGCCTCTAAGCTAGCTCCGCCTACCAAACCACCGTCAATATCCGATTGTGCCAAGAGTTGCGGGGCATTATCAGGCTTCATGCTACCGCCGTACAAAATACGCAACTGGCTAGCCACACTAGCGTTCGTTAAACGAGCCACGCAAGAGCGAATCACGCCACACACACGGTTAGCTTCATCGGCCTCACACACTTTGCCCGTGCCAATGGCCCAAACAGGTTCGTAGGCAATGACTAAACGGGCAATTTGTTCGGCGGTTAGGCCTGCCAAAGCGGCTTCGGTTTGCGTTGTTACCACGGCATCGGTTTGGTTGGCCTGACGCTCATCAAAGGTTTCGCCAACACACACAATCGGTAGTAGGTTGTGGGCTAAGGCTTGGTGTGTTTTTGCATTCACGCCAGCATCGGTTTCGTTAAAGTATTGACGACGCTCACTATGCCCTAACACCACGGCCTGCACGCCTAAATCGTTTAATTGCAAGGCAGATACTTCGCCTGTGTAGGCACCATCGTTGTGGCTTTCCATGGTTTGAGCCGCCACCTGCAAGCCAATACCTGCCGTCGTGACTTGATGGAGGGCGGTTTCTAACAACGTAAAGCTAGGGCAAACAACGGCATCCACCGTGTTAAACTCGGCCTTCCACTGCGTCGCTACCTCTTGAACAAACGAGGCCACTGCCGAACGGGTTTTAAACATCTTCCAGTTACCCGCCATCATTAAACGTTTTTGAGTCATGAGGAACTCTCCTTTTTAAACTATCTAAACACTTACAAATAATATGAACCTTTAAAAGAGTTTACCTAAAGCACACTTGAGTAACGATGCGTTTACACAGAGATTCGGTTATAATTTACCTGCATGATCTGCTGGCCATAGCGTATACACGGCACGGCCAATAATTCTTTCCTTGGGTAAAAAGCCCCAGTAACGACTATCCCAGCTGGCGTTGCGGTTATCGCCCATCATAAACACGTGGCCTTTAGGCACGGTAATTGAAGCACAGGTTTGAATCTCCTCGGTAGTAACGTGGGTACAGGTTTTGGCAAGCTCCTTGATGTACGGTTCATCTAGCAGTTGGCCATCCACATACACCCCTTTATTGGGTACCACATTGATAGTTTGGTTTTCATCGGCAATCATGCGTTTAATAAAAGCGACATCAATATTCATTTCTTTAGGTAGAAAACCAGATAATCCCGTCCAGCGTAGATACAGGCTACCTATATCGTTGTTTAGCGTGGTGTTAGGGGGATAAAACACTAAAATATCGCCCCGTTGATAAGGTCTGCCAAGCAAGGCCGCCGTTTTATCAATCCAAAGACGGTCGCCTATCTGCAAGGTGGGAAGCATACTTTCACTGGGGATGAGGCGAGGCTCGCCAATGCCCTGACGAATAAGCATCAACATAATACTCATTTGAACAATCAGCACACTTACCTCGTACATGACAAACAGAGTGCGTCGTTTGCTATTGCCCTGTTGTAATTGTTGCCGAACCCGATCCACGTCTTTAGGAAAGGAAGGTAGCTGGAGTTGAGCAGAGTGAATCGCCCCTGTCTGCGAGAGGGCCTCCGCAAACACAACCCAATCAATCAGTTTATGCCCCTGCTCTTCGGCTAAGCGTTTTGCCGTGGCATAGAGCAACGATTGATTTAAAAAGGTTTCTAAAGCAAAACGAACCCCTGGCGGATCTAAAAACAAAATTCCGTATAAGCTACGGTGAGCATCGTTTAACAAGGTTAGTAACGGGTTGGGTGAATGCGTTTTGGTGGTTAGCAAGGTTTGCCACCATTGTTGACGTTGGGGGCGAGTTAGTAGCCAGCCCAGTTGTTTAAACAGTTTGCGTTGCACGCTAAACAGTGAGGCTTTTTGCAAACAGACATAGGCAAACAGGGCATCACTCATGGGGATACCTGTTCGTTGAGATAGGGTATAGGTTTCGTATAGGGCTAGCTCAATGGCATCTTCTAAGCGAACAACAGTCGAGGGGGAAGGTGATGGTTGGCTGGTCATCAGGCTGGGGGACTCTTTCTTTGCATACTCTCTTTATGCAATTTATTTTTATGCACGTTAGTTTAGTTTTTTTGAAGGTCGGGCTTCAAGGCTGGAGGGCTATTTTTCAGCGTCTAGGCTTAGCACCGCCATAAAGGCCTCTTGTGGTACATCCACACGACCCACGGCCTTCATCCGTTTTTTTCCCTCTTTTTGTTTTTCAAGCAGTTTGCGTTTACGGCTAATATCGCCACCGTAACATTTATCGAGTACGTTTTTACGCATGGCTTTAATGTTAGTACGGGCAATCACTTTGCTACCAATGGCGGCCTGAATGGCCACTTCAAACATTTGCCGAGGAATTAAATCTTTTAAGCGTTCGGTTAACGCACGCCCTAGATAGTAGGCTTTACTATCATGCACAATGACCGAGAGGGCATCGACAATTTCACCAGCCAACATAGTATCAAGCTTCACCAATTTAGAACGCTTGTATTCTTTAAAGGTGTAATCCATGCTGGCGTAGCCTTTGGTACGTGATTTTAAATGATCGTAAAAATCCGTCACCATCTCGCTGAGCGGGAGTTCATACTCTAAATTGACTCGCCGTTCATCAATATAAGTCATGTTGATGAAATCGCCCCGCCGATCTTGAGCCAAATCCATCATGGTACCCACAAACTCTTGCGGTAGCATGATGTTGACATTGACGTAGGGTTCTTCAATGTACTCACGTTCCATGGGGGGGGGCAAATCGGCTGGGTTAGAAACAGCCAGCATCTCGCCTTTTTGGTTGTACACATGGTAAACCACACTGGGGGCGGTACGAATCAGGCTTAAATTATATTCACGCTCTAAACGCTCTTGAATAATCTCCATGTGTAACAGGCCTAAAAAGCCACAGCGAAAGCCAAAGCCCAAGGCTTCAGAGGTTTCGGGTTCGTAGGTAATGGAAGAGTCGTTGAGCTTTAGTTTTTCGAGCGATTCTTTTAAATCTTCGTAGTCGTCATTATCCACAGGGTACAGCCCGCAAAACACCATCGGCACGGCTTCTTTGTAGCCAGGTAAGGGTTCGGGAGCAGGGTTGGCTTGCGTGGTGATGGTATCGCCTACCAACGAGCCAATTTCCTTAATAGAGGCCGCCACATAGCCTACCTCGCCCGAACGCAAGAGTCCTGTTTTTTCTCGGGTCGGCGGACGCATCACGCCAATTTCCGTGACTAAATAATCTTTTTGACTGGCCATAAAACGAATGGTATCGCCCAGTTTCAAACAGCCATCCACCATACGCACATAAGCAATAATACCTAAATAGGCATCAAAATAGCTATCAAACACCAAGGCTCGTGGGGGCAAGGCATCATCTAATGCTGGGGGAGGCACTCGATCAATAATCGCATCCAGCACATCGTTAATACCAATCCCCGATTTCGCCGAACAAAGAATGGCGTTACTGGCATCCAAGCCAATGACCTCTTCAATTTCCTGCTTCACTCGATCAACATCGGCACTGGGTAAATCGATTTTGTTAATTACAGGAATAATCTCTAAGTTGGCATCTAGGGCCATGTACACGTTGGCGAGGGTTTGAGCCTCTACGCCTTGCGTCGCATCCACCACCAGCAACGCCCCTTCGCAGGCATCCAGCGAGCGAGAAACTTCGTAGCTAAAATCCACGTGGCCGGGGGTATCAATCAAGTTAAGAATATACGGCACGTCGTCTCGAACGTACTCCATGCGGGCCGCATTGAGTTTGATGGTGATGCCCCGTTCACGCTCTAAATCGAGCGAATCGAGCATTTGGCTTTTAAGTTCACGCTGAGCCACCGTGCGGGTCACTTCCAGCAGACGGTCGGCCAAGGTGGATTTACCGTGATCGATATGGGCAATAATACAAAAGTTACGGATATTACGTTGGTCTAGGGTCATCATAGGGCAGTAAAAATCTCACGGCATGGGGATGAAGTCATTTAGAATAATGATAAATTAAGTAAATCACAAACATACTCTTTTAGCAAAGTCCCCACAAGGATTCTTTTATGTTTTTAAAAAAGAGGAAAAAGCCTGAGCCACCGCATCAAAACACGGGTGCTGTAAATCAATCAGGGCTTGCACGGCCTTGGGGTTCGACCATTTGCACTGCTGGTACGGAAACGGCAAGGCCATAAGGTAGGCTTGCAGGCGTTTTTTATCAAGATTTCGCACGAATACAGTGCTTGTAGCGTTGGTTGTAGAAGCGTGAAAGGTTGCCTCCGTTGTTGCTGTGGAGAGTGACTCCAGCCATTGCTCCACGGCCAGCTCCCAGCCGTGGATTGCTGTCTCTAAACGTGTGCGAACATCCTCATGCAGAGCCTGCGTGTACAAAGCTTCCAAATAAGGCGTGATACAGGCGATTTGGGGCGACGCCACCTTGAGTGAGGGTGGAAGGTCTCTCATCAGCTGTTGCCATGTTTCTTCAATTTGTTGAATACGATGCTCGTGGGAAAACGTATCCGTATCCACCAACCAAAACAAGCGAACCTCGCACCGGGTAGCGGTGGGTGTGATAAACGAGAGTAGCTCGTGACGTAGCTTTTGATATTGAGCCTCATCAAGAATAGCCCCCACGTTCTCAGATTTTACGGGGGGGATGGGGGCTTGGCTACCACGTGTGATATACCACTGCAAGCCCCGCCACGTAGGTAAGGTATCAAGCTTACGAGCAATGGCCAAGCTTTTCAAAAAGGCTACATCGTCTGGCCCTTCACACAAAATGAGCGTGACTCGGTTAGAAGAAGAGGAGGAGGCCATCATCTGTGAGGCAACATTAAGCCGTGATAGACAACGGCTTAGGTTCGGTTTTAGCAGTATCCGCTGCCTTGATGGACGATGAAGAGTCGATTGGTTTTTCAGCAGGAACAGCGTTTAACTTGGGGGCGGTGTTCTTGTTAAGATCGTCTTTCAACGCATCGGCTCCCACCAACACGGTGATTTCGGTGGTCGCATCATCCGAGCAAGGCAGACGTTTAGCGGGGCTGTCTCCCCCCGAAGAGGCATCCAAGCTATCGGCAGAAACGAGCGAATGGCTCCCTGTTTGTGTGTTGCCTGCAATAGAGGTGTTGGGGCTGTTGAAAATAAGTTGGCTATTTTCAATCAGTATCCATTGGGGCGACCCTTTAGGAGTATAGGGAGGAGTATAGGGCTGGGGCTTATGAGGATGCGGATGACTGAAGTGGGGATCCTTGGCGGTCTCTTTGGTTTCTTTTTCCGCTTTGGTACCTTGGACGTCTTTGGCTTCTTTTGTTTCTTTCGTTTCTTTTTCGGATGGAGGGAGTATCGTTAGCGGGGATGCGTCTTCAGTCCGAGGCTTGGTTTTGGCTTCTTGAGAGGCCGTGGCTTTTGAGGTTCCACTCGAGGCGGTGGATACCTCTATTGTTTGGGGCTTCAAGGGTTGCACATTGGCATGAGGTTTAAATTGATCGGGATTTTCTTCAATATGACGCACATCAACAAAGTTTGCATTCACACTGGTGGCCGTTAGCACATCTTCGTAGGCACGCCGTGCAGCGGCCTGAATAAACGCATCATCGACGGTTAAGGCGGTGTTCATCATGGCTTGTGTGGCGAGTAGTAAGTCTCGTTCTTTACCTGTGGCTAGCATGGGCTTGTGCTCAAGATCTTCAAACGTTACAACAGGCAACTCAGGAGCCAGTACATTGGCCGCTTGCAAGGTGGTTTTTTGAGGCGTTTTTGGGGTATCCATCTCACCTGTTGCTTTGTTGAAGGTGGCTAAACCGTAGATATTTCCTAAACGAGGCTGCAATGCTAGCATAAATAAAGAACCCTTTTTAACACACATAAAACAGAATTGAAAATAAGAACCATTAAAGTGATATCTAGCTTACGCCAAACACTAAAGAGATGCAATCACTATTTAGAATCGGCAGTGGGCGGGGATGCCTTGGTCTCTTAATAGATGCTGAAATGCGAGTAGCCTCTTGTTGGAGGTAGGGGGCAAGCTTCGCAAGGTTCGAGACGCTGTATGCTCTGGTACAAAGGCTTGCAAGTAATGCCGTGGCGATGCCTGCAACAGAGGAACCATTGCCAGAATATCCACTTGGCTCAATAAGCTCGGTATCACGGTGGTTCGGGTTTCAAACGCGAAATTATTATCAGACTCTTGAGCGTAAGCGTTTAGTAGTTGTAAGGATTCATGCACCTCACACGTGTTGACGGCACACCCAGCTATCTCATTGTAACGATGCAAGGGAGCTTTCACATCCATGGCCACGGTATCCACACAGCCCGAACGCACCAAGGTTTTTAAGGCGTGGGGCAGGCTTCCGTTGGTATCTAGCTTGATGGCAAAGCCTAGTTGTTTCACAGCCTTGAGGACGGGCAGTAAAGCTTCCGCTTGCAGACAGGCTTCGCCCCCACTAAACACGACCCCCGTGAGCTTGCCTTGCCGTGTGGCCAGCCACGCCAAGAGGGCTTCCGTTGTGCTAGGGTAGGAGGGGTAGAGGGTGTAGGAGGGTGTAGGAGGGTGTGGAAGTCTCTGCCGTGGGGTGCGTTGGCCAAAGGTGGGCGTTGTGACAATACCCACAACGAAAATTACAACCTTGCAAAAACACCACGCAGGCCAAATGATTCGGAAAATCAATGGTAGAAAAAGGCTGAAAGCCCCCAATTTGTAAGGAGTTAGGCAAGGGTGGTGCAGAGGTGTTTGTTGTATTCATAAAGGTATAATACCATATTTTAGAAATGAAGGACGACTAGCTGATTTCTAGGAGCCTAGACTCGCAGATGAGTGCGGTGTACAGAGACGTACATAAGCTCATCGAGAATCGTAGCAACAGCGAAAGCGGCAGACGCCCTTTATTTATGAAATTGGTATAACTTAACGGACTTGATAAGCAGGCAGACTCTGTTCAGGATGTTCAGGCTGTTTAGAGGGGGGTGAAGCGGTTGTTGCACAGGTTTGAGCTTCAGGAGGATGATAGTGATTCAGTTTACTACGACTAAAAATCCCCACAACACTCCAAAACATACGCCATGAATCTCGTAGCGGATGAATCTTGCTACCAGATTGATTCACCCAATGCACAGGAACCTCGGTAATAGGTACTTCCCACGCTTGAGCTAGGTGTAATAGCTCGACATCCATGGCAAAGCCTCGTTCGTGTTGTTGTTGAACCAATGCTTGAGCAAGGTGCGTAGGCAACAGCTTAAAGCCACACTGGGTATCGTGAATGCCATTTACCACCAAACGGGTGACTTGATTGAACACTCGCCCCATGATGTTTCGCCACCATCGCCGTTTACGCACGACTGTGGTATCTGATAACACTCTGGAGCCTATCACCATACTGTAAGGGCAGTGTAAAAGTAGCTTTAACAACCGTTCAAGCTCTTGAATAGGCGTGGCTCCATCGGCATCAAACAGTAGGGAATAACGATACTTGGCTTGTAGAAAGCCATGTTGTACGCTGGCACCTTTACCATAGTTTCTAGGATTTTGCAGTAATTGCAGTGTTACAGGAGCGGAAGCTTCTTCTTGTATGAAGGCTTTAACCAAGGAGGCTGTGGTATCGGTACTGCCATCATCTACCACAAGTATTTCGCTTTTATACGGCTGAAACTTAAGATAGTGGACCAATTGCTCCAACGTTTGAGGCAAACGCTCGGCTTCGTTGTAGGCAGGAATCACAATACTTAAGGAAAAAAACGGGCTGTTCGTTGTGCCTAACGGCGTGGGTGCCAAGGTATGCTGAAGGCTCGCCTTCCAACAACGATAACTTTTACGAGCCTCTTGCTCATCCATAGCCTCATTCAACTTGGCCATGCCGTAGAAGGTTAGGACTGGCAAGCCTAAAGCAGAAAAAGCAATGAGTGTATTGTGCATAAACCGAGGAATCACTTTCTATCGTCTAAAAAGAAGTTAACGTTTATTTAAGTGTACTGCGATGTATCCACAACAAAGCCGTATGTTGGGCAGGAGCCGACCATAAACGATACTCTAGCCCTTGGCGTGAAAGTGTAGTGATGTTGTTTTGTTGTGCTTCAGAGAGTGGAAAGGGCAATAACACCAGTAGCTCGTGTGTGTTTGTCGTCTCAAACAGCTGTGGGTGAGTCTGTAAGAAATCGGCTAGGCTAGACTCTGTTTCAATGCCAATAACCTCTGGCGGAATGACGGTGGGAGCGTTAGCCTGTTGGCGTTGATGTTCTACCAAAGCATGTTGCTGATACACATAGTAGGAAAAAGGAGCGTGCGATTGTTGCCAAACGTAGGTAGGCAAGCCTGTTAACAGCGAACCTAGGGGCGATGTTTTTGGCCACGCTACCCATGCCTCTTTTAAACTACGAAGCCGTGGCCACGCCCAAGCGAAACTTTTGGGCAACATCTGTTGAGGCGAGAGGGTGTCTATCCACTCCCAACTGGCGTACCAAACGTTGATACCACAGCCGATGAGCAACCCAAGCGTGAGTATCCCTTGTTGCCAGCGTTTCACGGTAGTACAAGTCAGGGTTTGCCAGTGCTGATGTAGGTAGTTGGCAGTAAGCATGGCTAAGGGGGGTAAGGCTGCTAAAATATAGGTAATAATAATGGAGCGTGCCAAGGTAAAGAAACAGGGAATCCAACAGGCCCAGCAGAGAAGCAGGCTCATGTGCGGGTGTTGTACATGCCAAGCTACATAGCGTGTTACGAGTGATTGGAGGCATTTAATGCCGTGACTCCCTTGCTTTATAAAAGCGTGTACCCGCTGATTTAACGGAGCGAGCCAAAGCAAGCACCACGGCAAACAGGCAATGACCACATACAGCCACGAGGTTCCACGAGGCTTGATATGCCCATCCCCGTAACGATCGCCATAGTTGGGGGTAATAAAGCGTAAAAAATGCTCTTGAACAAAAAAGTAGTGTAAAAAATCGGGTTGTTGCTGTTGCACTAAATAAAACCACGGAGCTACGACAATTAAGTGCAAAAAAGCAATCCAGCCCCACGGCAAGGCCTTCCAACAAAACTGAAACGTCCTGAGTAAGGTGCCTTGCTGATGCCACGCCCATAAAAACAAGGGTGGCAAAAACAATACCCATGTTACCAAACCTTTGTTCAGGCTCCCTAGGCTAAGAAAAAGGGCCATCAGGGTATCCCATCGCCATGTAGGTTTGGCTTCGCTTTGAGCCTGCCAACGTTCCAAACACGCCCATACCGCACCGCACACGGTCAGTACCACCATCATATCCATAGAAACAGACATGCCTACCACGGTAAACACACCACTGGCTAAAAGCAACCAAACAGCCAACAAGGCAACCGTTGATGAGTGAAACAGGCGTTTCGCAATCAGGTACGTCAGTACAAGCGTCAGCACAGATTCTAAAAAGTTAGGTAAACGCAACGCCCAAGCGTTATCGCCAAAGCACTGCAAACTGATACCTTGTAGCCAAAACGTAAGCGGAGGCTTGCCTAAAAACGGTAAATGAAAGGCC
>JBJTUB010000100.1:0-8456 GCA_046080465.1 Vampirovibrionales bacterium
TTCAAACACGCCACCCTAACTTTGTGAAGACGCAAGGTTGTGTGAAGCGTGTTTGTGATAGAATCAACAAGATAAAGGGTAACTCCTTTCTTTTGCTCCACTCCCAAACGATGATCTTTCAGAAGTGCCAACCCCTCATGATAACAACAACAACACCCCCCTTTTCTCCTGCAAAACGCACCCCCGCTAAACGCCTCAAAGCCTCCGTACCCCGCCTACCTGTCACGCTACCGTGGCACACGCCACTGCCTTCGGGTACCAACAAACGCCTCGGTATTCTCTTGCTCAACTTAGGCGGCCCTACCTCGCCAGAATCGGTCAAGCCCTTTTTGTACAACCTGTTTGCCGATAACGATATTGTGCAGCTGCCTTTTCCGCAATGGTTGCAAAACCTGTTTGCATGGCGTGTTAGCAACAAGCGTGAACACGAAGCTCAAGAAAACTACGGCAAGCTGGGCGGCAAAAGCCCTATTTTAGAGCTTACCCAAGCCCAAGCCTATGCGATGATGGATCGCCTGCACCCCCTACTTAACGAGCAAGGCTGGGAGCATGTGGAATGCGTGATTGGCATGCGATACTGGCACCCCCGTTGCGATGAAGCACTCCGCCAACTACAAGAGGCTCGTTGCACCCACCTGATGATTCTGCCCCTGTATCCGCAATACTGCTTAGGCACCATCGGCTCCAGCATGCGTGAATTAAACGGCCTGATGCAACGCAACGATTTCGCCCCTTGGGTAAAGACCCTACGAGTCGCCAATTCCTGTAGTTTTTACAGTCACCCTGCTTACATTAAAAGCGTGGTGGCCACCATCCAAAAAACCTTGCACGAATCCACCTTCACCTGCCCCAAGCACGAAGTGTTGATTCTATTTTCTGCCCACGGCATTCCGCAAAAATATGCGGTTAAAAATAACGATCCCTACCCCAAGCAAGTGAAACGTACCATGGCGAACGTCATGCAAGCCTTGGAAGAGGCCAACGGCTTCCGTAACCCCGATGATGTTTGTTGGCAAAGCCGAGTGGGGCCTATGGAATGGCTTCGTCCCTACACCGAAGATAAAATTGACGAACTCATTGAGCAACAACGAGACAATATTATCATGGTACCCATTAGCTTTGTTTCAGATCACATTGAAACGCTGTTTGAAATGGATATGCTCTATGTGCCACAAGCTATCGAAGGCGGGCTGACCCATACCTATCGTGCAGAAAGCTTGAACACGCACCCGCTGTTTATTGAATGCTTGGCTATCATTGTGCTACAAACCTTAGCCACCCCCGATGTATGCAAGATAGATTTCACAGCCCCGCCCCCACCACTGGAGAAGCGAGGCGTGTGTGCCATGCAAACCCAAATCACACTGCCAAATACATCAAACGATTGACCTTTACGTGAAAGTTAGCTTGAATGTGAGCTTTTTCAAAGACAGTCTGGCTTGTCTTGTCTATTCTAAAAGAGTATAAAGGCAAAATGGTGTAACTCATTGGTAGTTTAGCGACTCTTAAGCATTGTTGTTTTGTTTATTTATGATAAACTTTAAGAAAGCATCAAGATTAACGTGACTTTTGTCACAACATCTTGCAGTGTATCATTTATGCTTGTAGGCTGTATTCTATACAGACGTTCATACACGTTTTTTCCTGTTTGAGTTTCTTATTGTTCTTTATTGTAGATACCTTGCTTCTGTTCTTTTTACAACAAGCAGTGCGTATCCAACTTATAGTATTATGTTAATCGCTCTAGTGAAGTTACGGAAAAAGTTTCAGGCGAGTTGATAACAAGGAGTTGAAGTAGTCTATTAATCATGTGGAATTAAGGCGTGTACAGTGACGTACAGTGCGAGATTCCTCATTAAAATGAGACCACGAAACGACAAAGTTAGCGACCGCCTCAAACCTTTTTCCGCATACTCTAGTATCCTAAAGAAATGTGGGTGGTACGTTATGATGGTTTCCGAACTTCTTCCCATTGGTCAATATCAACCCATTGGTTTTCCAGCACCAATTTGGCTGATGCAAACATTACTATTGCTGGGCTTTTTGCTACACATCATCCCTATGAATATTATGTGGATGGGGGGCTTAAGCTCCGCAGGGCTGTTATGGGCGGGCAAAGGCAACGATGCCAGCTACGAAACACGCTTGGGTAAAATTATTGCCTACTCGTTGCCCTTCTTTGCCACCGCCGCTATTAACGCTGGGATTGTACCCTTGCTATTTGTGCAAGTACTGTATGGCCCCTTGGTTTATACTTCTTCGGTATTGATGGCCACGCCGTGGATTCTAATTTTGCCGTTGTTGGTGTTGGGCTATTATTCGTTCTACATTTATCAGTACGGTAAAAAAGGCTTTGGCAAAGATAACCCCTGGACGCTCTTGCTTTCAACCCTGTTGTTCTTTGTGATTGGCTTCTTCTTCACCAACAACATGACGCTGATGCTGACGCCTGAAAAGTTTTTGGCCATGTATCAACATAGTCATGCTGGGGTTAACCTTAACCTAAGTGAGCCTAGCCTTTGGGCTCGGTTTAGTCACTTTGCCTTGGGTGCGGTGGCCGTAACGGGCTTGTACATTGGGTGTGTTGGTTTGTATCAAAAAGCCCGTGATGCTGCGTTTTCGCAATGGTTGATTAAACGTGGTGCCTCTATCTTTCTAGGGGTCACGCTCATCAACTCCGTTGTGGGTGTCTGGTTCCTAAACAGCTTGCACCCCGATGTAACGGCTCAATTCTTGGGTGGCACCAAAATGGCGACTCACTTATTTAATACAGCCATGGGCTTGGATGTCATCTCATTGATTGCGATGGCCTTAGCCGCGGTGCGTGGTAGTGTACCAGCCTTCATTACAGGTTTAACCAGCTCGTCTTTATTAATTTGTGCCATGATTGGGATGCGTCACTTAGTGCGTGTCTTCATGACGGAAGGCGTTGCAGGCACAGCCTTGCAAGAGGTGTTAAAGCCTTCTTCTCACGAAGAAAAAATCCAAACAGGGGTTCTAATCATCTTCTTAACGCTTTTTGTTGGCATGATTGCTTACTTTGTGTGGCTCGGTAAAACCGTTTGGAAGGCCGTCCACAAAACAGAAGAAGCCGCTTAAGCGACTCTGCGATTCAAGCCCTCAAGGTGCATGGTGTTAACACTGCTAAAAAAATGTTAACGTTTTAAATGGTACTAGTTACGTTGATTCATACTAAATATACCTTGTGTCTCATCGTTTCTAGTGCCTTGCCTCCTCCTCTTTAACTACCTCTTCAATTAAGAGTGTATTAACCGTAACTAAGTTTTAATCAAGGAGTTTGTTGGTTATGATGGAACACGAAACCCATACCGCAGAACAACAGTCTGAACAGCCCACGGTTGTTTGCCAAAACGGTGGTTGTTCAAATACCCCGCAAGATACAACACGGCGTACCTTTTTAGGTGCTGCGGTTGCCTTTTTTGGTGTGTTGTGGGCAGGCATTGCTGCGGGTATCCCCCTCTTCAAATATTTAGAACCGAAAGTAGAAGCCCCTGTTGTTATTGATAAATTGGTGCTTGGTAAAGATGCAGAGTTTCCTCCTGGTAGCTCTAAAAACTTTAAGTTTGGTAGCTTTCCTGCCTTGTTTATTCGTCAATCGGCCACGGAAATGTATGTGTACAACGCTACGTGTTCGCATCTAGGGTGTACGGTTCAGTATGCTGACGATAAAAAGATTATTTTCTGTGCCTGCCACGGGGGGCAATACGATCCTAAAAGCGGTAAAAACGTGAGTGGTCCGCCTCCTGCCCCTTTAAAGCCTCTCAAGGCCGCTTTGGAAGAAGGCGAGATTGTGATTCGCCCTGCCTAAGGTTTTCGCTCTCATTGGCAGTGCCTAAACACACGATACGACGTTTATTCGACCCTTTATAAGGATGTTTACCTCAATGTCTCTACCTTTATTTAAAGACTTTAACCCCATCCTCTTTATTTGGGATTGGCTCTGTGAGCGGATGCCTATTGTGGCTGCTATTAAGTTTGCCGCTAAAAAAGAAGTCCCTGTCCACAAACATTCGTTGTGGTACTACATGGGTGGCGTGGCCATGCTGTTTGTCATCATTCAGTTTGTCACGGGTGTCTTGTTGATGGTGCATTATGTACCCAGTATGGATGCTGCTTACCAAAGTGTGATGGCCATCAACAACAAAATTCCCTTTGGCTGGTTGATTCGCTCCATGCACTCATGGGGGGCCAACTTATTTATCTTTGTGCTATTTATTCACATGCACTCTACCTATTTCATGAAGGCCTATCGCGCCCCGCGTGAATTGACGTGGCTGACTGGTTTAGGCTTAATCTTCTTGGCCATGGTATTTGGTTTTACAGGCTACCTGTTGCCCATGGATGAAATGGCCTTCTTCGCTAGTAAAGTGGGTATTGATATTGCGGGTTCTACCCCCATTATTGGTGATTTAGTTGCCTTGTTTGCCCGTGGCGGCGTGGAAATTGGCCAAGGCACCATTAACCGCTTCTTTACCATTCACGTTATTGCCCTACCCGCTGCCTTGATGGGCTTATTAGGCTTGCACTTAACGCTGATTCAATTACAAGGAATTTCGGAGCCTCCTGAGATTCAAAAACTCCCTGAAAAACAAAAGAAATACGAGAAGTTCTTCCCCGATTTCTTTATGAAAGATCTGTTGGTGTGGTTGGTTGTTACGGTGGCCTTCCTAGCCATAGTCTGTATCAGTCCTTGGCACCTGGGACCCCAAGCTGATCCAGCTGCGGCCGCCCCTCTAGGCATTCGCCCTGAGTGGTACTTCTTGTCGCAGTTCCAAATCCTTAAACTGATGCCTCAAAGCTTCCTCTTTATTGAAGGTGAACATTTGGGTCTCGGTTTAATTGGTTTAGCCGTCGCCTCTCTGGCCATTGTTCCCTTTATTGACACGGGTAAAAACCCACTGTTAAGTAAGCTAGCAACGGTTTGGGGATGGATGTTCCTTGTTGGTAACGTTATTCTAACGATATGGGGGATGTATTAATGAGCTACCCAGTCTGGGAAGTCCCGAACATCGGCAATGGATGGGTCATTGGTCTCATTGCCATTTTACACGTCTTTATTTCTCACTTCGCCATTGGGGGCGGTGCCTTCTTGGCGTTAACCGAACAGTTAGCGTTTGAAAAGCAAGACAATCGTATTTACGATTACCTGAAACGCCATAGCAAGTTTTTCTTGTTGATTACCACCGTACTGGGTGCTATTTCTGGCGTAGGTATTTGGTGGTCGATTGGGTTGGCGAACCCGAATGGTACGCAAACGTTGATTCAAAACTTTAGCTTGTTTTGGGCGGTAGAATGGATTTTCTTCGCTGTGGAACTAGCCACCTTTTTGGCTTACTACTATACCTTTGGTAAAATGGATCGTAAAGAGCATCTCAAGCTCGGCTGGATCTACTTTGGCGTTTCTTTCTTCACCTTGTTTGTGATCAACGGTATTTTAACCTTTATGCTCAACAGTGGTGGTTGGTTCGCTGATGGCAATATTTATCAAGCCTTCTTTAACCCTTCGTTCTGGTCGGCCTTGTTCTTACGGTTGTTCATCATGTTTGCCTTGGCGGGTATTTATGCCCTCGTCACGGCTGCGGTTGAAAAAGATCCTGAAGTAAAGCACGAGGTTCTTAAGTATTCCTCTAAATGGTTGTTGCCTGCCTTAGTGGCTGGCCCTGTGGCGTTAACCTGCTACTTGTTTACCTTGCCACCCGCTACCTTGGATGTCATTATGCAAGGCATTAGCACCATGGGCGAGGGGAACTTCTCGATTTTATCTCGGGCTATCTTCTTGGCATTTATGTTTGCCACGGGCTTAATCGCCTTGGCTTTTGTGGGTCCTTACCTCAACCCCAAAGGCTTTAACCGTACCTTTGCCATTATGATGCTGGCCTGCGGCTTTGGCTTCATGTTTACAGAAGAATGGTCGCGGGAAATGATGCGTAAACCGTATGTAGTTTACAACTACATGTATTCCAACGGGGTACGCAAGGTGGATGTAGATAAGTTGAACGCCAATGGTTACATTCAAAACCATCCGTTTGCATCGGCAGAAATGGCGGCCTTGCCAGCCAACGCCACCGCTGAGGAAAAAGGCGAAATCATCTTCCGTTACCAGTGTGTTAGTTGCCACACGGCGATGGGCAACGGCTATCGTTCCATGCACCGCCTGTTAGGTTCACGGGATAAAGATGCGATTGCCAACTTGCTCAAGCTGATGCGTGATAACCACAAAGTGGATAAAGATGGCAAGGGTATCACACCCTACCACGGCTTTATGCCCCCCGTTGTGGGTAAGCAAAACGAAGTGGATGAGTTGCGTGATTACCTCGTCTCTATTTCTCCCTCGGCGGAAGGTAACACTGGCCACATGGCAATGAAGTAACGAGTTTTCACTACGTTTACTCTCTGTAAAGATTACAAACACTCGGTTATGGTTTTTACCTAACCGAGTGTTTGTGCTAAACTAAAGTTATTCTATTTCACTATAGTCGAAACGTCTCAGCTTACTGGTAAGTTGCCCTTTGGGCAATGTTGAGAGGCTGGGGCGTTCGCCCCCACAGCGAGGAGGGACAATCTCAATTCTTACGCAAGATCCTCATTGTGAAAAACCTCTCAATACGCTCCCCCCTTTAGTATTTATAGGTGCTTCGCCCCTATAGACCCGTTTTTCCAAAGGGGTTTACGCAACCAGCGTTCAACACTTCATTGCACGCCCGAATGGGCTTTTGCAAACAGCCCCTATCTAGCTCTCTCTGCCCCCTCCTACTTAGGATAATCAAAGAAAGAACATTTGTTTACATGATGCTCGCTTCCAAGGTAACGACTGTTTCTTGCAACGATACGCTACACGACGGCCTTCAAAAACCCACGGTTTCAGGGGGGAGCGTCAAAGCCACGGTTGAAGTACCGATGGCACAGGCCTCTAAACAACTGGGGTTTCCTGCCTTTGTATTGCAACGCATGTTATCTCATTTACAACAAGGCAAAGAGGCGGTTCAGGCCACCTTGCAAGGTGTCTCAGGGGGAGGGGGACATTTGCATCAATCATCACACGCGTCACTGATCGCTCATTGGCATGCCCCTGCTACCCATTTAAGCCTAGAGCAAGTGCATCAATTAAATACCGCTGTTCGGCACATTAAACAGGGCGGAAGTTTGCAAGAACTCTCTGCCCCCATGCCCGAAACGATGCTACCACCATCCACTAGTTCGCCCAAGGTTCGCCCTTTGTTTGCGTTAATAGCACAGGGGCAAGCGTGGCATGTTCAGCCTTGTGCCAGACCCAACATTACCAAGCCTTCCTCTAAAGCCTGCCAACGACTCCCACGGCCAAAAGTATCGTTACCTGCCCAAAGGCATGGCTTTAATGCACGCCCTTTTCAGCGTTTGCGGATTGATGAAGCCTTATGGCGACACACCCAACCCGAAGAAGAACATCCGTTTTTACAACAAGCGTAGACGCTTCTCACTCCTTGTTTTTTGTTAGAAAGTACGTTTTGCCATGCCCCCGTTGACTCCGCCTTCTGTTTTACGCCATCAAACCCTAGGCATTATTGGTTTAGGAACCATGGCGGGCTGTGTGCTAAACGGACTCCTCTCGCCAACATCACCGACGATGGAAGGCATCGAGCCTCAACACGTATGGGCAGTGTGTAGTCACGAGGCCTCTTGCACTAAAAAAGCAGAAAGCTGGGGCATCCGCTGTTGGTTGCCCAACGCCTACGGCCATGAATTACGAACGACTACCGTTGTGTTATTGGCCGTGAAGCCTGCCCAAGCACCACAGGCCTTAGCACAACTTAAAGCCTTGCTGGCCGAACACCCCCCCTCCGCCCCCATGCTGCTGGTATCGCTGGTGGCGGGCTTGAGCTTAGATCGCCTTCAGGCAGCCTTAGGGGATGTTTCCTTACCACTGGCAAGAGCCATGCCGAATGTGGCGGCCACGGTGGGGGAATCCGTCACCTCTATTCACACCAACGCCTTGGTGAGCCCCGCCCAAAAAGAGCTGTTGGCCTCACTCTTTCGTAGTATCGGGAGTGTGTACGAGCTAGAAGAAAGCAAGGTACACGCCATCACCGCCTTAGCAGGGGGCCCCGCCTTTGTAAGCGTCATGGCCGATGGCTTGGCTCAAGGGCTGTTGGTCAACGGCATTCCTCTAAACGAGGCTCGGGCGATGGTGGCGCAGCTGTTGGTGGGTACAGGCAAGTTACTACAAGCCCCCGAACAAAGCCCCGAACGTTTGATTCAACAAGTAACTACGCCTGCGGGTACCACCATTGAAGGGTTGCGTATACTAGAGCAACAAGCCTTGCGAAGTACCTTTATCGAGGCGGTTTGTGCCTCGGCGGAGAGAAGCAAGCGATTGTAAATAGCTCTGTAAAAGGTTAAATTGCTCTGTTCCTTCTCCCTTAGGGAGAAGGTTAGGATGAGGGAAACGTAGGCTACAC
>JBJTUB010000101.1:0-3158 GCA_046080465.1 Vampirovibrionales bacterium
TTCGAAGTGTTAAGGCAAGCGGTGTGTGACTGTAGTATTATACAATTTGAAGAAGGCCATTGGGTTTCACCTATTTGCCGAGAGCAACGCCCCCGACAAACTCTCCCTTCCAAGCTTTTATCTTAGCACCTATGGGGCTAACGCCCACGTTTTACGAGGCTAAGGTTCGGGGCTTCATTGCCCGCCCGAATGGGCTAAGAGGATTGCTACGCTTTGCTCGCAATGACATAGGGTTCAGGCTTTCATGCCTTTGTCCTATTGCACAGGTTTATATACGTGCCGTTGGTGAACAACTTATGCTATACTTGTATTGTTTAAAAACTATAGAAGACTCTGCGAAAGGATACGGTATTCTGTTCCTTCTTCCTATGGGAGAAGGTTAGGATGAGGGAAACACAGGCGATACCTAGGTTGGTGAAATCCCTCACCCCAGCCCTCTCCCATAGGGAGAGGGGGTAAAACCCCTTTTGCAGAGCTTTCTATAGTAAAACAGTTTTAGGTTGAGGTACACCCAACATTGGGGTATCTAGGGGCGAAGCCCCTAGAATAACTCAGGGAGGAGAGTATTGAGAGGTTTTTCACAATGAGGATCTTGCGTAAGAATTGAGATTGTCCCTCCTCGTTGTGGGGGCGAACGCCCCGGCCTCTCAACGTTGCCCAAAGAGCAACTTACCACTAACCTAAAACGTTTCGACTATATCTCAATAGATTCTTACCTAAAAACTCTTTCTTTTATATTTGGAAAGGACGTGCCAGTATGGATGCCCCCTTGCCTCCTGAAACGTTGGCGACACCAGCCAGCCCTTTTTTTCAAGATTCATCCAGCATGATGTTCCATTATCTTGGTTCGATGGTGGGCTATACCAGCTTGGTGATTGTAGGCTTATGGTTTTTGTACCGTTGGCTTAAGCAACACCCCGTTGCCTTGGCTTGGGTACAACGTCGCCTAGGGATTTTACGAAACGATGCTTCTAGCGAGACTCCTCCAAGCGGAGCGGCTAGCCAGTTGCAAATTGAAGAAGTGCTACCCTTAACCGAACAGCGTCAACTGGTGTTGGTGCGTTGTGGCGAAGATAAGCTATTGCTGAGTATGCAGGGCGATGATGTGCAGTTTTTAACCAAGCTTGATCATCATCACCCCAGTGCGTTGCCGAACGCCCTTCAGCAGATGATGAATCAAGAAGATCGGGTAGACCATCCACGGCAGGCACAACAACAAGGCTATGATACAGGCTACACGCAACGTTATACCGATGCCCATGGCGATGTGATTCTTAGCAATCAAGCCCCCTTGCTTGAAGAGTCTTCAACCAACAAACAACAAGGCGTCACTTCGCCGTGGCAACACATTCGTTTACCACAGCTCGGCTGGGGAAAACGCTCTTAAGCATGCTTTCATCGGTTCTATAAGATAGGATATACCCTCCATGACCTCGTTGCCCAATAGTTCTATTTTTGCTCTGAATGAAAACACCTATTTAATCCATACGGATTCTCGGGTGTTTGATAGCCAACGCAGCATGGATTTACGCATGACTGTGCAACAGCAGTTTGAAAAACACTTGAAACCTTTTGTTATTGTGGATTTAAGTGCCGTGCATTACATGGATAGCTTTGGCTTGGCGTTTATTTTAAGCTTGTATCGGCGGGTGCAACCCGTTGCAGGAAAAGTGATTTTGGTGGGGATTCACGCCAACGTGGAACAGCTGATTGTGAATACCAAAATCTCTAAGATTTTACCTTTGGCCAAAACCGTCGATGAAGCCTTGGCCTTGTGCGGAGCCTAAGAGACGATGAGCCTTTTTGCTCGCAAACCTTGTTTTAGGGCGATGCCTGCACACCTAAAGATAGGGTGTAGGATAGGGTGCTTACTGGGCTTGGTCATCATGGTATATGGGTTGCAGGGGCTGCAAATACAAGCTCAAACACCCACCACCTTAGTGTCGTTTTGGCCTACACTACAGCAGTGTTTAATGCAACGTTACCAGCTTAATGAAGCGACGCATCGTTTAATGGTGGTGCCTGCACAACAGTTACAGCGTCATGCCCCGAGTGGTTCTTTAAGGTTACATTCCTGCGAAGCCCCTTGGTTGCAACCTTACAAACAGGGTATTAGTGCGATGCAAGGCATGGCCTTATTTACGTTTAAATCGGCATCGCAATCTGTGCGAATTGGGCTACCTTTGCAACATCAGCATTGGCGTACGTATTGGGTGGCTTCAGCGGCCTTGCCTGTGGGTACGCAGTTGAGATCCTCGCATTTGCAAGGCAAACAAGGATGGGTGGATAGCCTAGGGGTGGCAATATTTACGAAAACAGACTTAAGCCAAGGCCGTTGGAGCTTAGTGGTGCCGTTACAGGCAGGGCAAGTGCTGCATCAGCAACAGCTGAAAGCGGCCACGTTGGTACAGGCACATCATTCCGTTTGGGTAGAATACCAGCTACCCGCCACACAAGGGGGCGAAGGCGTGACGGTCACGTTTCAAGCCGAAGCCTTGAGCAACGGCAGCTTGGGCGAACGGATTCAAGTGCAACAACTGGGCTTTAGTAAGCAACGTCTTTGGGCGGTGGTTGTGGGCGAGGATAGGGTGCAACGCCAGTAGTTATAGTCGAAACGTCTCAGCTTGGTGGTAAGTTGCCCTCTGGGCAACGTAGAGAGGCCGTTCCTCCCTCTCTACAACTCTCCCCCCATTACCCCCTATTTAGGAAGGTCTCTGTGAGCTAGCATTTTAAAAATGTACGGAAAGATACTAGTTTCACTAAGGGTTGTTTTCAAATAGTTGCATCCCTATCCCAATGACCCTCTTGCTTTAGGATTAGGTACGTTAGGTGTGATGGCGGTATACGTGATGATCAATTTTGTTTTTTTATATGTCATGCCGATTGACTTTTTCATTCAATTAAATGCGACACCCAATAAAATTGCTGCAGTAGAAGTGGCAGGCCAGCTCAGTGGAACTGTTGGTATGGCACTTGTGGCATCTTTGATTTTAGTGACTACTATGAATTCTACCAATAGTAGCATTTTAATGTCTGCTCGTATGTTATATGCTATGTCAAGAGATAAGACATTTTTCAAACAAGCAGCATCGGTACATCCAACATACAATACACCCGACAAGGCCTTGTTTATACAAGCAATTTGGGCAATCTTCTTG
>JBJTUB010000102.1:0-5495 GCA_046080465.1 Vampirovibrionales bacterium
TTCAACTAAGCTCGCTTGCTTTGAAAACAGGAGGGCTTTTTCTCGGAGATCTAAACTGTAAGCCATGGTAGTTGTTCCTTTCAATAAAACAGTCACTCTGTATAGTCTACCACGATTCAAAAATATTTCAAAATACTATACAACAACAACCATAAGGTCTAACAAAAAACGGCCAGTTTCCTACGGTATTCTGGGTCGAGAAAAATCTGAACCACCTTCTATTCTTAGAATTGACCCAAATCAAAATCTAGCAAACGTTTATGTATGCAACGGAGGAGGGTTGCAACCCGAACAAGGTGGGAACTACAAGTTTGAAGAAAAAGAAAACAGTTTGGTCGTTTCAGACACAAAAAACGGATCAAGCACCGTTTGTAGCTTAAAGGAAACAATTACAGGAGAGAGGCGTTAACGCAAGTAACCCAATAAGGTTTCGTTGGCCTGCATCCAGCGGTGATACTGCTGACGAATCTGCTCGGCTTCATCAAAGTCATGCTCGCTTCCACGTTGCCCTGCCTTGATTTCGTGGTCGTGATAAGAGCGTTCTTCGGCCTTGCTCATATCGGCCTCGCAGGAAAGCGTGTGATTTTCGAGTGCTTGCACCCACTGCTCAACCGTCGTGGGTTTATAGGTATGCAGAAACTCGACGGCATAACGCAACACCTCGATTGTGATAGCTTGCTGACGTTGCTGGGCGTGGTTTAACAAGGCCAACACCAACAAAGCTTGCTCGTGTTGGTGTACAATGGAAGCACGGCTTAACAGAGAAACATCGCCAACTGGCAACGTATCTAAGGCCAACAAAGCCTGTTGAAGCTCTGAATTGATGGCGTGATGTAAGCCCATCAGTTGCACAAAACGATCAATCATAACCTCGTGCAAAGCAACGTCAAACGTGGTATGTGGGTTCAAACGTAAAACCGTTGTTAACCCTTCATCCGTCAGTTGTTTAACGAGCTGTTGCAAATCGGCCTTGCTCCAAGTGGCTGTGTGGCTAAGGGCATGGATGGTTGTTTTCTTGTGTGGCTTGGGCGTAAACAAGGGCGAAAAAACCAAGTCTAACTCGTAGTCTTCGTAGGCTTCATAGCCTTGAGCAAAAAACTCGGGCAAGCGATCTTCGGTAAAATTAAAGGTATCGGCAATGGCGATAGCCACCTGTGGGGTTAACGCTCGTTCTTGGGTTAACAAGGTGCGTAACTGTTGTAGCACGGCGGTGGTTTGTTCGTGAGTGGGGGGCGATTGCTCGCTGACGGGGTGGGTCATCATAGGATTTAAAACTCCAGTGGGATAGACACTAAAACACTATAAAACGATCCAAAGACTCTGTACTCTTAAAAGAGTATACCGTCTTCGGCTCGTTTTACAGCCGTTATTTAGAACAACTTAAGAGTTGATTTGTTGACGTTAAGCGGTTGCGATAGCCGCTGCAAAATCAGGGTTCTCAATACCAGCCAATTCTTGCAACAAACGCCAGTTATCTAAACGATCTTGCATCGCATCCATAATTAACTGACTCGCAGGATCGCCGTTTTTATCAAAGTGCTTTTTAAAGCGACCTTCGGTTTTTGCCCATGAAAGGAAGTTGAAAGGTAGTTCGTTCCCTTCGGCATCTTTCTCAAGCACCCAATCACGAGTGGGCGAGGGGTTGCCATCCAGGCTAATTCGCTTGCGTAAGGTAGGCCCCGCTTCAGGATCGTACACAAACAAGGGGAAGGCACGAGATTTAACGGCGTTACGAGCTTGCGTAGCGGCCATATCATCGGCCACACCGTGTTCAGGTTGGCAGGTGGTGTAGGCGACAATAACGGCAGGCCCGTTGTAATCCAAGGCACGTTCAATGGTTTTATAGAAGTGGGTCGTCATGCTACCAATCACTTGAGCAACAAAGGTGTTGGGGTGCAACATACATAGTTGAGCCAATTCCTTACGACGTTCGTGCTTACCTTGGTGTGCTTTACCGTGTGCCCCCATCTTCGATTCTTGCCCCGTAAAGGAGGAAGTCGATTGTTGGCCACCCGTGTTAGAATACACTTGCGTATCCAAAACCAGAACCTTGATGTTCATGCCCGAGGCCAACAAACGGCTCAAGGCGTTCCAGCCGATATCCATCATGGCACCATCACCACCAATGTTCCACAGTACCCAATCGTTGTTGCCTTGCTGATCCCAGAAAGCACGAATCCCCATGGCATCGGTAGGGCCGTTTTCAAACAAGGAGTTGGTCCAAGGAGCCGAATAAGGGTTGTAAGGATAGGTAGAGCCGTAGACGGTGTTACACCCAGTGGAGGCAACAATACCGTAGCGATCACCCACTTTTTCGTGAGTCATGGCCATCACCTGACGAATGACCGATGCTTCACCGCAACCCATGCAGGAACCCGCACCACCTGCATATTGCTTTAAGGCAGCAGGCTTGAGCATGATATCACGACGATCTTTGGCATTGACGTGAGTCAATGGCGAAGGATCCAACGAGCGGTAAAAGCCGTAACGCCCCATGTAGGTTTCCAAGTTGTCGGGGGTTTTCTTCACCATTTTTAGAGCATCGTGATCGCCACAAACGGCCACACACTCACCACAACCCTTGCACTTGGTAGGGTCAATAAAGATACCAAACATCCCACCACCAGGAAGCTCGCCGTTTTTGGCTTTTTTCTTCTCGAAAGAGGTGTAATATTTCAAGGTTTCGGCAAACTGCTGACGCATATCTTCACGCACGGCGGCATCGTCAATTTTAGCCAATTCGGCTTCCAATGTTTCAGGTAAGACGACTTTGCCTAAAATAGCGGTATCGGGGCAGTTATTAACGCAATCCATACAGCCAACGCAGTTAGCGGCGTTGTATTCAGGAAGCTCAGGAGCGATGTAGGAAAAATCACGAGTCGCACCCGTGGAAGCGGGCAAAATAGATTGAGCCACAAAGGCATCGGCGGCTTGGCTAGAGCCAGCCCCTGTGTTGTAAGCATGCAAAACAGCTTCGGCACGTTGGGCATCATACCACTCGGGGTATTTTTGGCTGAACTGATGTTCAGGGTGAACATGTTGGGTGCTCATCATCATGGATAAGAAACCTTCTACTGGTTAAAACACGGGTCGGGGCCAAAGCCCGAAACATGTTTTTTTAGGACGACTACAAAAACAGTAACACGGTGTTGGCAAGGTCTTAGACGTTGGATTAAAATAGAACAAAACCATAAGGTGAGTTGCGAGGGTCGTCTCAGACGCACCCCACGCAACTCACTGATTTGTTAGATAAAGAAGGCGTTCGTATCTTTACCCTTGGCATCCCATTCCACTTTACCTTTGGCAAAGACTTCGGCAGGGGTTTCTGCCATAATTTCACGGGATACTTCAAACACCTGACTAAAGCCTTTTTTAACCGCATTCAAGTTATCTTCAACAACTTGATCGCCTTTACGGCCAAAGTACTTTTTAATGGGTTTGCGTACTTCTTCAAACAAGGCATCATCGCTTAAACCAGCTTCGGTGCGGAAGGGGGTCAAGCGTAAGAACACGCCCAACAACACAATCCCTTGAAAACGTTGCAACAAGGAACTATCTGATTTACAGGCTTCGCTGGCGATACGAATGGTATCGACACCGTAAAAGTTGATGTTGTTTTCGTAAATCACATACTTCGCCCAATCGGGGATGGAGTTCCACAAAGCACGAGGATCTTCATCAGGCGTGTGTTGGAAGAGCATCCCATTGTTTTGCAAACCAACCAAGGGGTTGCCCATGTTCCATGTGGTAGGATCCATCAATGGCACAAACTCTACCTGTTGCAATTCACTGTGCGTACCAATACGCCCTGTTTTGGTGCAGGTAAGGTAGGTGTTGGTGGGCAAGCCTTTTTTCTCGGAACCATATTTAGGCGAGGCCTGTACTTTCAAGCCAAACACATCGCCAAGAATGGTGGCAATAATTTTGTTGGTTGTTACCGAGCCATAGCCGCCTACCGAGTGGCCACGAATCGAGAAGGAGCCAGCAGGACGCACATCGGGTTCTTCTTTAATTTCCAAAGCAGAGGCATGGTCAATACCCAAGCTGAAGAAACGCTTGCCTTGATTCGCCATGTTCTCTACCACAGCAATCATTTGCCCAGGCGTCACATCACGGCTACCCAAACCAGCCACACCACTGTAACACACAGGGATACGGTCAATTTTAGCAAAGCCTTCGGTTCCCATCATGGCTTTGGCAAACGCTGCTTGCACTTCCATGGTTAGGGGGTTTTCATCGCCCAAGGGAATATCCAAACGTTCAATGACAGCAAAGGCCTTCACGTTTTTAAGGGCTTCCACAATCTCTTGAGCAGGGAAGGGGCGGTAGCTCGTGATGTTGACCGTACCCACTTTGTAACCCAAGGAACGTAGGTGTTCAATGGTGACAGTCGCCGTTTCAGAAGTCGACCCCATCGAAACAATGGCGTAATCGGCATCTTCCATATGACTAGTGCTAATAAAGCCATAGCGACGACCCGTTAAACGAGCCAGCTCATCAAAGGCTTCCTGCAACGCAGGGCGAACCTGATCGTAATAGTGACGTTGAGCCACTTTACCTTGCATGTAACTATCTTGGTTTTGAACCACACCACTCATCAACGGTGTATCAGGGTGGAACAAGGTACGCAATTTTTCACGAGGGTTGCCAAGGTATTCTTTAATCAACTCAGGCTCTGGGAACAAGACGTTCTCAATGGTGTGAGTTGTCAAAAAGCCATCTTGAATGTTCATAAACGGAGTCAAGCTATTTTCAGCGGCACGACGTGCAATCAAACTCAAATCGCCTGCTTCTTGGCTGTTTTGGGCAAACAACATGCCCCAGCCGACATCGGTTACGCCAAACACATCATCGTGGCCAGCGTGTACGTTCAAGGCTTGCGAGGTTAAAGCTCTCGCCCCAATTTCAAACACCACAGGCAAACGCTTCCCTGAAATGGTGTACAGCACCTCTTTCATCAAAATCAGACCTTGACCCGAGGTAAAGTTAGTAACTCGCCCACCAGCCACAGCAAAGCCTTCGCAGGCAGAGGCGGCGGAGTGTTCAGATTCGGCTTGCACCCAAGCGAGTTCGGTACCCCAAACGTTTTTCATGCCGTTAGAGTGGTTCACCTGAAAGGCCACACCCATCGCCGTAGAAGGGGTAATGGGATAGGCACAACCGCCATCCGCACTTAAACTTTGAACATGGACAACCATGTTCGCCCCATCAGTCGTGCCAGGGATACCAGGATACTTTACATTGGGGGCTTGCTCAACGAGCGTTGCTTCTTGGACTGCCATCATTTTAGGTGCAGACCTCCTATTTTTCAAAACCAGACGGAAAACCCAAATCAGAGACGAGGGAAAGCGACTCTCTGATTCGCTGATAAAAACAAAACGTTACCCAGTAAATTGCATATGGTTAGTATTTCTCATTTCCATTCTTGCAAAAACATAGGTTCTTTGCAAGAACTCCTACCCAGATTCAGGAGACCCTAAAAGTCAGAGTTCTCG
>JBJTUB010000103.1:0-5259 GCA_046080465.1 Vampirovibrionales bacterium
ATATAGGATTTTGAAAAGATTTCCGCCTATTCCTAAGCTCCTCGTTTTGTATTGCCCGTTGGGCAATGTTGAGAGGCCGGGGCATTCGCCCCCACAACAAGGAGGGACTATCTCAATTCTTACGCAAGATCCTCATTGTGAAAAACCTCTCAATACGCTCCCCCCTGAGTTATTCTAGGGGCTTCGCCCCTAGATACCCGTTTTCTCAAAGAGCTTTACGCAACCAGCTTTCAACGCTTCGTTGCACGACCGAATGGGGCTTTTTCAGAGGTTTCTATAATTTGCAAACTATAACTCTTATAAAACAAAACATCACTACCCATTCTTCAATCGGTAGTGATGTTTTAATAAAACAGAGGCTCTAACGTTCTAAGTTTAAAGATTGATGACTAGGCTTAGACCAAGAAAGGCACTAACAACAAAGCCAACAAGTTCAAAATCTTAATAACGGGGTTAATCGCAGGGCCTGCGGTATCTTTGTAGGGATCGCCGACGGTATCGCCAGTAACAGCCGCAGCGTGAGCCACAGAACCTTTACCGCCATGATGACCATCTTCAATATACTTTTTAGCGTTATCCCAAGCACCACCACCCGTTGTCATGGAGATACCCACAAACAAGCCAGTGATAATGGAACCTACCAGCAAACCACCAATCAACTTGACGGCAGCAAAGCTTTCAACAGGAGCCATTTTACCCAGTACCAACAAGAGGATGGGGGTAATAACGGGTAACAAGGCAGGCACCATCATTTGCTTCAAAGCAGAATCTGTTACAATACCAACGCAACGAGCGTAATCAGGACGATCGGTTCCTTGCATAATGCCAGGCTTTTCACGGAACTGACGACGCACTTCCTCAACCACAGCACCCGCAGCGGTACCTACGGCTTGCATGGCCATAGCACCAAACATGTACGGTAGCAAGCCACCCACAAACAAACCAACAATCACGTACGGATCAGCCAACGAGAACAAGGCATGGAGCTTTTCAATGCTATCCATGGCAGCCACACCCGCTTGAGCAGCAGCGGCTTGTAAGTCAATCACATACGAGGAGAACAGTACAACGGCAGCCAAACCAGCAGAACCGATGGCATAACCCTTGGTTACGGCTTTGGTGGTGTTACCCACAGCATCCAACGGATCGGTGATGTCACGCACATCCGAACCCATTTCGGCCATTTCAGCAATACCGCCAGCGTTATCGGTAATAGGGCCAAAAGCATCTAAGGCCACAACAATACCCGCCATCGAGAGCATGGCCACGGCAGCCGTAGCTACACCGTACAAGCCACCTAACATAAACGAGGCCAAAATACCTAAGCAGATAAGAATAACGGGCAACGCCGTTCCTTCCATACCCACAGCTAAACCAGCAATAATGTTGGTAGCATGACCTGTTTCAGAGGCTTGAGCCACTTTTTTAACAGGAGCATACTCGGTAGAGGTGTAGTAATCGGTGATAATAACCGACCCAATGGTCACCACAATACCCACCGCCGAGGAAAGAATCAAGTTCAACGCAGAAATATCGCCAATACCGTTAGGCATAAAAGTGTTGGTCGCACCTACAATCATGGCGAAGGCCAAAAAGATGGCAACATACAAGCCTTTGTATAAGGCGTTCATGGGTTTGTTATCCGAACCCACTTTTACAAACTGAATACCGATAATCGAGGCAATGATGGACAAGCCACCCACCACTAGTGGGTACAACATGGCGTTAGCATCGCCGTGGAACTGCAAGTGACCCAACAGCATGGCTGCAACAACCGTTACCGCATAGGTTTCAAACAAATCGGCGGCCATACCCGCACAATCGCCCACGTTATCGCCAACGTTATCGGCAATAACACCAGGGTTACGAGGATCATCTTCAGGAATACCTGCTTCAATTTTACCCACCAAATCGGAGCCAACGTCGGCGGCTTTCGTGTAAATACCACCACCTAAACGAGCAAATACCGAAATCAGCGAGGAGCCAAACGCCAAACCAGCCAAGGTTGGAATCATATCTGGCTTGGATTGCACCAAGAAGTAGAAGCCAGCCACACCCAACAAGGCAAGGCCAACCACCATCAAACCAGTAACAGCACCACCCTTAAAGGCAACATCCAAGGCAGCATTCATACCATTACGAGCAGCTTCAGCCGTACGAACGTTGGCTTTTACAGAAACCAGCATGCCAATAAAGCCAGCCAACCCTGAGAGCAAGCCACCCACAAAAAAGCCACCCGTCATGTAGCCAGCATAGGCCATATCGCCTTTAATCATGGAGTAAGCTACCATAATAACGATACCTAACACCACTGCAGTAACGGTAATGGCAGTGTACTGACGTTTCATATACGCCATCGCACCTTCTTCAATGGCTTGGGCAATATCTTGCATTTTTTGCGTTCCCGCAGGCAGTGCAAGAATTTGACCACGCATCACCAAACCGGCAATAATGGCGATAAAAGCACATGCAATGGAAATATAAAGCAAAGTTTGTTCCATAAGATGTTATTCCTTTATCTTCAACACTAATAAACTATTAAATAATACACATTTACAAAAAGAGCTATAGAACAAATGGCCTAAAGGCCACGTGTTATTGTAGGAATCGGATCTGTAAGTCTCTTTTAGGATACACCACAAAAAGAACACTATCTTACATTAAGCCTTTATTAAAACGGAAACATAGCCAAACTTCAAGCCATTTTTTAAAAAGCACGTTAGAAACGCTAAAATAACATCGCCTACCTTAGCAATGTTTACAAAACGATTGTTTTTATTTTTATATATTCAAAACATCGGTTCGTCAGACACATCGTTGTCTCATACAGATCTAAGGAGATACTAAACTGTGACTTCAATACCCATGGGCTTAACCGATCCCCACCAATCGGCCAGTTTAACGGTCACACTGAAAGGACAAAAAGTTAGACTTACGGAGGTACCTAGAGGCACAACCGCTGTTCAAAAAAATGGTGTCCTAGAGCTAAAATACAACAATCAAATTATTGGCACTATTGAACAACCAAAGCACTTTCTTGGTATAGGCCCTATAGATACAAACAGCACTAAATTTACGATTAAAGCATACGGTAAAGAAATACGAAGCATCACTATAAATCCCCACCCAAACACAATACCAAGGCAGCTAAAACCAGGTAGCAACAACCCTTTGTTCCTTGAATTCATTGGCAATATTACAGGTGGCCTCACTGACGCAGCGGGTCTCACCCAGCCCCCCTCCCGTAAGAAAATTGTGCCTCAACGACCTGATCCTGACTCACCTAAAAAAAACAATGCCACTATTAACAACGGTATGCTAACCATTAATCACACCCAAGGAGGAAAAAACGTTACTGCTAAAATCTCTGTTCCTCAAAACTCTGAGATTGTTAAAGAAGAATCGGGTATCCTTTATATAAAACCGCCGACAGGTCTTGTCTTTGCTGTAAAATCCACGATATCAAACAATACAATTAAAACCGAAATCTCCAACCTCTACGGTAAAACCGTTTACACACGAAACCCAAGTAATAAAAATTTACCTAAAAAAGAAATAAAATCACTCGATGAAACTGTCTTAAATACGCTTAACTCCCTTAATAAAAAATAGGACTTTACACATTTAACATAGCTGTATACCCCAATAGGATGAATACAGCTATGTTAAATGCGGATGTTCCCACGCTGTTCAAAACGGAAGCCTGAACCAAAAACAACGTTAGCGACCGAATCAAACCTTTTTTCGCACGTTGCTTCACTCTACGCTCGCCTAGGAGGCGACTTCTTTACTCGCAAAATAAGCGTCCACTAAGGAATCTAAACTGCTGCGTACAAACTGGCTACGAGCGTGAATATGCTCCTCAGCCAACACCGCTGGGTCTGTTAGATCTGTCACTGTGGAGAATGCTGCCACTGGCTCACTACTCACAGGCATCACTGCATCGATGGGTGTTGAATCTTGCAACGTAGGATACGCTATAGCCGTGGGCAAGGTGGCTTCCGTATCTGTTTCGATTGTAATAGATTGAGAGCCTTCGACGTTTTGCTTAGCCCCCAAGGCCTGCTGTTCCACTGCCAAAGAAGTATCAGACGCTTGAACGGGAGGTTGTACAGCCCACGGGGTTGCTTCTAGCATTTTATCAAACAATGTTTTGGTGTTTACATGACAATCGGCTGGAACCTCTGTTGTTGGCAAGCTAAATAGCCCTAAAGCCTCGTGGCGCACTTGCGGTAATGAGGGTTGATTTACCTTCGCCTCGCTTTGGAAATCAAGCTCCTGTAAAGGATGATCAGCCCGACCAAAAGAAGGCCACACTCGCTGAAAACCCCAGTGAAGTACATCATTAATTAACTGCCAAAACAGCATAAAGGTGTTCGGCCCATGGGCAGGTAGATGTTCACTTTGAAAAAACGGATTGCCCTGCTGAGTCAGTGTTTGCGTTAAGGAGGTAGGCAATACTAATGAACGCACTTGGGGAGCGGTACTTTTTGAGGATTCTGTCACCTTTGCTTGATCTTGCATGTAATTTTGAATATTTTGGAAAGGATTGCTTTGAGTTGTTACGGTTGCGGAAGAAGTTGTTTGTTGGGTAGGCATGATTGCTTCTCTTTTCTCTCGTAAACATCACTTTAACGTTATTTCTAAAAGTTACCCCACTATAGCAAACGCCCTTCAAAAAACTCAAGCCTTTCGGTAAAAATCCTCCATGTATTGGAGAGAAGAAACGCTCATGAAAAGTACAAAAAAAAGAGGTCAAAGTCTTCACTTTCACCTCTGCAACGTCTGGTTTCTTATCATTAGCGACTTGAAGAATGCTTCAGAAAAAACACGTTTAGCAATTTCTTAAGTCTATGTACTTTATTATATCTTAAATGAGAATCATTTGCAAGTATTTTAATAAAGGCACGCTTGATTTTTATTTTGTTTAAGCTATAGTATGAAAGGTTAGTGAACGCTGGGCAATTGGCGCAGTTGGTAGCGCATCACATTGACATTGTGGAGGTCACTGGTTCGAGTCCAGTATTGCCCAGCGTTTACTAAATAAAACGCCTTTGGTTTTTTAAGAACCAAAGGCGTTTTTATCTTATATCCCATTCAATTTTTGAGAGTGTTAACTAGGGGCTGTTTGCAAATAGTTTAAACCTTAGCCTTTCGCACTCTGTTGCCCTTTGGGCAACGTTGAGAGGCCGTTCCTCCCTCTCAACACTCTCCCCCCTGGGTTATTAACGGGGGCTATCGCCCCCGTTGCCCCAACAC
>JBJTUB010000104.1:0-1461 GCA_046080465.1 Vampirovibrionales bacterium
ATTTTTCGCTACTTCCACATTTAGGGCAGTTCATATAGCACACACTTCTCTTTCTAAACAAAAGAAAAGTATACCATCTAATTAGTTAAATGTCTCAAATAAACTAGGGGGGAGCGTGTTGAGAGGTTTTTCACAATGAGGATCTTGCGTAAGAATTGAGATTGTCCCTCCTCACTGTGGGGGCGAACGCCCCGGCCTCTCAAAGTCGTCTGAAAGACGACACGAAACGAGGAACTTAGAGACCTCGAAAAACCCTGTTAATCCTACCCATCTATTCAGGAGTCTAAGATCATGATGATGAGTTTTAAAGTGTGCGTCTACTGTGCTTCTTCCAACACCTTGGCCGACCATCACTACCAAATCACCCAACAGCTTGGCCGTAGCCTAGCCCAACACCACATGACCCTCGTTTACGGTGGGGGCAATGCGGGGTTGATGGGTACTGTGGCCAACGCCGTGCTTGATGAAGGAGGCCATGTAATTGGCGTGATTCCGCACAAGCTTGCCAGTTTAGAATATGCACATCATGGCATTAACGAGCTTTATTTTGTTGATACCATGTACGAACGCAAACAAATGATGACCACCTTGGCCGATGCCTTTGTGGTATTACCGGGGGGCTTTGGCACCTTTGAGGAGTTGTTTGAAATCTGGACAGCCTCTTACATTGGGTTTCACAACAAGCCGATTATTTTAGTGAACCACGATAACTTCTATCAACCGCTGATGACGTGGCTGGAGGGGCTGGTTCCTCAAGGGTTTGTGAAGCTTAGTAGCTTTAATGCCGTTACCTTGGTGAATACCGTGGAAGAGGCCATGGCCTTGTTGGAAAAAGCGAATCAAAGCCACGCAGGCAATTAGAGGCTGTTTACAAATAAAAAAGTATAACTTCAGCAAGGTAGGTGCTTTTTTATTGAGAACTACTCTAGTGAAAGTTGTCGTCATTGCGAACGAAGTGAAGCAATCTCCTTAGTTGTATCACTTCTGTGCGGGGGATTGCCACGCCTAACGGCTCGCAATGACGTATCTACTGGGATAGAGATAAAACTATTTGCAAACAGCCCCTAAAAAAAGCTAGATGTTTAGGTGTGTTTTGTGTTTAATAGGAGGAGTTCCTCCTGTTGGGCAAAAGAGGCTACTGAAAAAGCTTTAGACTGCTTTTTCCTTACTTCTCGGTGATAAGTTGCCCTCTGGGCAACGTAGAGAGGCCGAGGCGTTCGCCCCCACAGTGAGGAGGGATAATCTCAATTCTTACGCAAGATCCTCATTGTGAAAAACCTCTCAAAGGTTCCCCCCTTCAGTATCTATAGGGGCTTCGCTCCTATAGACCCCATTTTTTAAGTTTTTACGCTTCTAGCGTTCTTTGTTTCATTGCGAGGGCGAACGCCCCCAGCGTTCAACCCTTCATTGCACGCCCGAATGGGCTTTTATAGAGCTTTTTATAGAAACGACATCCACGAT
>JBJTUB010000105.1:0-1681 GCA_046080465.1 Vampirovibrionales bacterium
TGATTTCTTTGGCCTGAATTGCGTAGCTCTGAAGGCCAAAGTGGGGTCAAGGGGCAAAGCCCCTTGCACGCAGGGGGATCGCCAAGGGGGACTCTCGTGCAAGAGTCCCCGCTTGGCACCCGCCAGCTAAAATCGAAATCACTAAAAAAACTCGAACGGGTGGGTTGAAACCCGCACCCTACAAAGAGCTGGCCCTTTCTTTGTGAGGGATTGCCACGCTTCGCTCGCAAAGACATAGGGGACTTAGGTTTTCATTCTTTTGTCCTGACTTAGTTTTAAAATGTTGCATAACGATATCTATATGATAAACTACTAACCATGGTATAGACTACTTCATTCTTTTATCAACACCCTTTTTTCCAAAAACTCAGCACGCATCTTTTTGAGTGTTTTGTTTTTAATGCTTTTACAGAGTCTCATATTTTAAGGTTCTACAACAGCCAAAATTAAAAGAAAGCCTTAGCAGCCATGTTAACACCTAACAGCCTTAATAACTTTGGTCTCCCAAACCAGCCCTTGCCACGCAAAGAAGAACAGCCCTCAAAGCCCTATGTTTCAACTCCCGATTGGCAATCCACAACACCTATGGGCCCAGATACCTTTGTGCCTTCTTTGCCTGTACCACTTGAGGTTGCCCCCGTCGTGAAACAAGGAAGCTCGTGGTTGTTGCCTTTGGGTGCCTTGTTGACCGCAGGTACGACGGCGATTGCTGCCCCTAAGCTTGCTCCAAAGTTTTTTGATGAACACGTTCCCTTCCTTGTAAAAATAAGTGATGGCATTACCCAACCCCTTGCCAAATGGTTTAAAAACGAGGGTACTACAGCGGGTGAAGGTGTTGCTAAGCAAACCGATGAACTTACCGAAAAAGCGACCCAAGTGAGTAGTGGTGGTGGCGGTGGTAGCTACAACTGTCACCCCAGCGAACCACCTAAAGTATCCTCGCCACCCCCGAAAACCTCGGCTCTTGAGCCAACCTCGACAGCCTCGACAGCCTCGACAGCCTCGGGATCCTCGACAGTTGGGGAAACCTCGGGAACTTCGGCAGTCTCGCCAACCTCGGCTCTTGAGCCAACCTCGCCACCCCCGAAAACCTCGGCTCTTGAGCCAACCTCGCCAACCTCGACAGCCTCGCCAACCTCGACAACCTCGGGATCCTCGACAGTTGGGGAAACCTCGGGAACTTCGGCAGTCTCTTCAACACGAACGCCTGATCTTCCAGATATTAGTTCTACTCCAACGTCTAATAGCGGTAAAACTATGACTGTAGCACAAGTGAATGAGTACTTGGCCACCGAAAGAACTAAACCCTCTTCAAGCTCTTTCGCTTCTACGGTAAATCTACCTGATGTTTCGGGCAACTCCTCCACCAGGCCTCCATCTATCAGCACCCGCACACCGTCTGAACTGCCGGGTCCGTTGTTGCCTCCCGTTGCAAAACCTTCTGCATACACTCCTCCATCTAACGCACATCTAACTTACCTAGATGATGATTGGAATTCGGCTTATCATCCTTCAGAGTGGGATACATGGGGAGAGAAGACAGGAGAAAATACTTCTAGAATGATGGGAGCAAACCAGCTTAGAGACTATTTAAAAGAAGCGTCACAGAAACCTGCAAATTCTGCATCTTCAATAGATCTACCTAATTTTACATCGACAACCTCGCCACCCCCGCCAACCC
>JBJTUB010000106.1:0-3897 GCA_046080465.1 Vampirovibrionales bacterium
GGTATCTAGGGGCGAAGCCCCTAGAATAACTTAGGGGGGAGAGTTGTAGAGAGGGAGGAACGGCCTCTCTACGTTGCCCAGAGGGCAACTTAAGGCAGGGGACTCACATCGTTTGTAAACAACCTTTAGTTAACACTCTCTTAATTTATAGGTCATGAAATAAAGCCTCTTTTATTGTTAGGTTCACTCAACTGAAGTCTACAGTTTTTTGGGGTCTTCTCTCAAATAAACACCGATTGGTTTCAATAATTGCTATACTTATAAAAAACAGCCTAAATAAGGAATCTTTTACCCCATGGCCAAGTTTAAATATCGGCTACAAAAAGTGTACGAAATGCGGGAACGCCACAAAAAAGAGCAAGAACAACGAGTGAACGAGGCCGTGGCCGCCACCCGAAAAGTAGAGGTGCAACGCCAAGCCAAACAACAAGAAATTACCACCTTGGTAGAAGAGTTACGCCGTACCCCCCCCATGATGATGGAAATGGGCATGAAGTACAAAGAGAAACTCAAAGAACAGCTCCTACAAATAGAGGAAGCCTATCAGCAGGTGCTGGCCAAGCAACGAGAAGAAGAGCAGAAGCTTTCTGAAGCGCACCAAGCCCTTGAGGCCCTTGAAAAACACAAGGAAAAATGCCGAGAGGATTGGAAGGAAGAACAGAAAGCCATTGAAATGAAAATGCTGGATGAAATCGGATCTCAGCGGTATTTTAGAATGCTGGTTGAAGCCGCCCAAGAAGCAGAACTCAACGGTGAAGATTAGCTTTTTTCTCTTGTTATACTCATTAAAAACTTAAATAGCGACTCCCTACGCTTGTCGCCTTGTGTCACCTGCGGTGACGTAGAGAGGCCGGGGCGTTCGCCCCTACAGTGAAGAGGAACAATCTTAATTTTTACGCAAGATCCTCATTGTGAAAAACCTCTCTACAACTTTCCCCCCTAGATTATATACAGGGGCTTCGCCCCTGTATACCCCATCGATACACGATTGAACTCGATTTTCTCCTCGATTTTCGCCAGAGGCATCTCCAGTTACAGTAGTTTATTTGCAAATAGCTCCTAATACTTTCAAAAAATACGCCTTACACTCTTTCTAGTCTTATATTCGGAAATGGTCGTACGATGCAAAACTCACGCCTTGATTCTTCGTTGCTAACACCCTTAGCCTCTGCTACGCTTGGGCTTGCTCGTCAACGTGAAGGCATGGGCAACTGGCTGAACGATCAAGCTCGCTTTGTACAGTTTCTCGATTTTTTAGCCTGGGCCGATGGTAGTTCCCCCACGCCAACGCAAGAAGCAACGCCTGCACAAGGCAACAGCCCCTTACGGCCTAAAGAGATAGAGTCGGCTACGGCTCGCACGCTTCCCTCGGCAGAGGCTCGGGTAGCAGAAGCACCCAAAGAATCCCCTCGTGCCAAGGTAGAAGAAGCCCCAGCACCCGTGGCTACGCCAACCCGCCCCACCCAGCCCCCGCTGACCACCTTGGCATGGAAGGAACTAAGCGAGCAGGATAAAGCATGGATTCATCAACAACTACACACCGCCCAACTATCTAAACAACTACTGCAAGAGCTAGGCACATGGCAAGGCCTAGGCAGTACCCGAAGCCTTGCCCCCTTAGAGGGTCTGATGGGGGACACCCAAAGCAACGACCCCACGCCCGCCCAAGCCTCGGCACGCACCAAAGCCTTGCTAGCCAACGTGCAACACTGGCTAGAACAAGCCGAAAAAACCAAACGCCCTATTCGGGTAGATGTCAACAGCCAAACCAGCCTGATTTTAGCCATTCATAACGGTAAGGTATCGGCCACGTTTAACACCGTGGATGCGGGGGGCTTTGCCTCGTTGAGTCAACAAGTGCAGGGGCTAAAAGAGACCCTCCGCCAAAAGAACTTGCCTGTTGAGGATGTGCTGGCTAAAGAGGATGACGGTGAACGTCGCCGCCGTCAGCGTCGCCAAGCCCTTCAAGAATACTGGCAAACGTCTGCTTCATCGTAAATATATAGCTACATTCGGCAGGGAGCTTGCCACCTGTGAGGATACTATCCTCAGTGGGGTAGGTGCGACAAAACCCAGGGCGATGCTCGTAAATGCCACAGCGTTTATCGGCTTGTAAATGCACACAGTTAAACAGCAGTCCTTTATTACCATAGCCAATGGGGGCAAAGCCTGCATATTCGCTAGGGTGCAACTGTTTGAGGGCTTCAAACTCGGCTTCGGTTTGAAGCAATAATCGCCGATAGGTGAGGTAGAGCGATTGACAACATTCGCCACAGCCGTTGCACGCCCCGCTACGAATGGTGTAGGTCCCTTCAATCACGGTATCGCTTGGTAAATGGCGTGAAAACACCCAGTGATACAGCGTGTGATAAAACGGCAATACCTCTCGAATACCCCCCAACACAGCAAACACCCCCCGCAACCCCCGCCGAACCCAGTGAGCCAAAGGGGTAGGCCGTAACAGCCACAGCGTCCACCGTTGGCCTAAGGAGTAGGTTTCAAGGGGGAGGCTCTCGCCTTGGGAGGAGGGCGGTGGTGTCGGTTGAATGCGGGGGCGTGTTGCAAGCATAGGGCGTATCGTTTTAGGGTTGTTCTAGCGTGGGCAACAGCTCTTCAAGGCTGAGTGGAGCCGCCCCACCCACGGGTTCCCCGTGTTCAGAGGAAAGGGGGGTGGCAAAAGGGCGATCCATGGGCGAGGCCACCCCATTCACACCATTCGCCCCTTTTAGGCGGGCTTGCAGTTGCTTAAAGCGTTCCACCACAGGGCGAGTTTGCTCATCGGCAGGGCTTAATCTTAGATAAAGTCGTAACTGCTCTAACGCATCACGGTAGAGGCCTAAGGCCTCCAAGGCATCGGCTTTGTGCAGGTAGACTTCACTTAGGTGAGTATTGAGCTTTAAGGCCGCATCAAACTGTTGTAAAGCTTCGTGATACTTCCCCTGTTTAAGGCGGAGATAACCCAAAGTATCCAGCGTGGCAGGGGGAATACCCCCTTCGGCTTTGTACAACGTGAGTGCCTGTTGTAAATCGGCTTCGGCTTGTGCTAAATCGCCTGTAAAAATAAGAGCATAGGCACGATTGTTGTAACTCTCTGCCAATTTGTAGTTCAGTTGAATGGCCTTCAAACTGGCTTGACTGGCTTCTACATGCTGGCCGACTTCGGATTGTAAAATGCCGAGTTCAAAAAAGAGTTTTGCATCGGTGGGGGCTAGCTGGGTAGCCTGTTGCAAGGCCTCAATGGCAAGGGGACGTTGCCCCAAGCTGGCATACACCAAGGCTTTTTCAAACCACAGGTTCGCCACCGTGGGTTGTTGCTTCAGTAGGGCATCGTAAAGGGGTAGTAGCTCATAGGGTCGGCGAGCTTCTTTGTAGAAGCCCACCAGTAGATAGAGAGCCTCTAAGGAAGGCGTTGGCTTATCTATCAGGGGCTTGAGCAAGGCAATCGCTGAAGAAGCATCACCAAGCGAAAAACGTTCGATAGCTAAATTAAGGCACAAATCTTCGTAGGAGTGGGCTTGTTGTTGTAGGGCGTTCGCACTGGGGGTGGGGTGTGCCAAAGCGTTAAACGGGATTATAAAAAGCAGAGAGGCCAGCACACACAGCCCCACAGCCAGACGACGAGCTGGAGAATGAAGCTCAAAATGGAGAGGAGTACGAACGGGAGGAAACACTTGCATCGGTACTGTATGCTTTCTATACTCTTTATATAAAAATCGTTTGTGTCTAGCTTATTATACACGAATTATACACGAACCCACCCCTCCACTACAAGTTTAGAAATATTGAAGCCCCCCATGATGATGGCCACCCCCTTTACCCCACTCCACGTTGGCTTATTTGTGTGGAGCCTACTGCCCAAGCTGGGCAACTTAACCAAGCTCAAACTGTTGCACGCCT
>JBJTUB010000107.1:0-15166 GCA_046080465.1 Vampirovibrionales bacterium
ACTCTTGCACGAGAGTCCCCCTTGGCGATCCCCCTGCGTGCAAGGGGCTTTGCCCCTTGACCCCACTTTGGCCTTCAGAGCTACGCAATTCAGGCCAAAGAAATCACACTCTATGAATCAAACACACGCCAATGCAAACTCTTTCATGCTTTTGCCCTACTGCTACGTAATGAGGCTTTGAAATTATCCTCTTTTTAAGTTATACTAGTAAGTGTTCTGTTTTAAACGTGTCCGACTGCTTGTTATTTTGAGAAATATCCTTCCCTATGATGACCATGGCTCCTACCTCCCCCACGCCTGTTGATTCCCCAGCTGAAGCCTTACCCACGGTTCATCGCCCCGAAGAGGCAAACAACGTGGATGCCCTCACTCAATCAACGGCTCGCTTCACACGTCCCGCTTGGGATTGCTTCCTTGCGTTGCGTACTGATTGGCAAGCCTTATGCTATGAACGCTTCCGCTTTGCGATGCAAACCACGGATGCCAACGCCGCTAGCACCATCGCCCAGTTACTAAGCGATGTGCATGTTACGGCCATTAAACAAGAAGGCTCTGTGTTACGTTTTAACACCACCTTTGCCAAAGTGCAAGCCGTGGTTAAACACGCAGGTGTGCAACTGATTGATGCCACCCCTGCCAAAGCGGTTTAAGCGGATATACGCTTGACCTACGCTTAGTAACGGCCTGTAACCTAGCTTTACTAAAAATGAAAGATTAACTAAACCATGATGAAAGTCCTCCTACTTAAAGATGTGCCTAAAATTGGCAAAAAAGGCGATATTGTTGATGTGGCCGACGGTCAAGCCCGCAATATGCTCATTCCTCGCAAACTCGCCATTCAAGCCACGGAAGGAGCCAAAAAGCAACAGGCTCAAGTAGATGAAGCCAAACAACGTCAAGCTCAAAAAGAATACGAGGCTCAAGTAGCCTTGGCTAAAAGCATTGAAGCCCTGAGTCCGCTAAAAGTAACGGCTAAAGTGGGCGACGATGGTAAGCTGTTTGGCACCATTACCCCCAAAGAGCTGGCTCGCTTACTGAGCGAAAAAACCAGTGTCGAGGTAGACCGCCGTCAGCTACACGTGGCCACCGCCCTTAATAAAATTGGTGCTTACGATGTAGAATTAAAGTTAAACCCCAGTGTGAGTGCCAAGTTTGTGGTGCAAGTACAAGCTCAGTAAAGATAGTTTCCTGTATGATGATGACAACGCCTTCGGCCCTTTCCCCAGAGTCTCCTTTAAAGCTCACCATTCCCAAAGGTCGCATTCAAGAAAAGGTGCTGGCCTTATTAGGGAATATTGGTGTGCATTTTAAAGCAACCAGCCGTAGTTATCGCCCCAGTGCGAGCGACCCTACCATTCAGTGTAAAATCATGAAGGCTCAAAACATTCCTGCCCTCATCCACCTAGGCCGTCACGACGCTGGCTTTACAGGGCTGGATTGGATTTACGAACAACAGGCCGATGTGGTTGAACTGCTCGATTTACGCTACGACCCTGTTAAAATTGTGGCCGCCATACCTGAAGATTTACTCAACTCGGCAGAGAACCCGTTTCAAAACAAAACACGTCAAGTGATTGTGGCTAGCGAATACAAACGCTGTGTGGAAGATTTTATCGCCAAACACCAGCTGAATGCCGTGTATCTGCAAAGCTATGGTGCCACCGAGGCCTTCCCCCCAGAAGATGCCGATTTTATTGTGGATAATACCGCCACAGGTTCTACCCTGCGTATGAACCGTCTTGCCATTGTGGATGAAATTATGCACTCAACCACTCGCTTTGTGGCCAGTAAACAGGCCATGGCAAACCCTGCCAAACGAGCCAAACTGGAAGAAATGGCCATGCTGATGGAAGCCTGTATGCGTGCCACCAAACGAGTATTGGTAGAAATGAACGTGGCCACCCCACAGTTTGATGCGGTGATTAACTTGCTTGCCAGCCATGCCATGACCACCCCCACCGTGGCTCCGTTGCATGGACAACAGGGCTATGCGGTTAAAGTAGCGGTTGAAACGCCCTTGGTAAGCCTGTTGATACCACAGTTGGTGCAGGCTGGGGCTACCGATATTTTAGAGTATAAGCTAGAAAAGTTGATACCCTAGCCTTAACGACACTATCTAAAAGCCTAAAAGCGTTAAGAGCTAACAAATGTGCTTTACCCCCCCTCTCTTAGGGAGAGGGGGTGAGAGACTTAGGACTCTCAAAAACCCCTGTTGCCTAATCTTCTACACTTAAGTAAGGTCGCTGTAGTTTATGACACCCTCTTCTTCTGCCATTATTTCTAGTCACTGTTGCCCCAATACAGGTTGCCCCCTACCCCGTGCAGTGGTGCAACGCATGGCTAAATACTCCCCCCCTCTTGAACAGCGTCGTCATAAAACAAGGCTCGATTTTAACGAAAACACCGAAGGTTTCCCTCACATCCTGAAACCCGAAGAGAACCTTACCGATTACACCACCTACCCTGAATACGAAGAGTTTGAACAAGCCCTAGCCACTCAGTTAGGCATCCCTCACGAGAATCTGTTAATTTTAAACGGTAGCGATGAAGGGCTGGCCATTGTGCCACAAACCTTTATTCAACCCCAACAAGATATTGCTCTCATCACTCGCCCTAGTTTTGCTATGATTCGGCATAACCTACAACTGGCCGAAGCTCAACTACACGAGGTGCTGCTCACCGATGATCTCACCTATCCGCTGGAGGAACTGGAGGCTGTTTTAACAGAGCATCGCCCTAAGTTGGCCGTCTTTGCTACGCCAGATAACCCCACAGGGGCTGTTCTGCCCAAAGCTACCATTTTACGCTGGTGTCAACAATTCCCTGAAACAGTGTTTTTGATTGATGCTGCCTACAGTCATTATGCTTCTATTGAAGAATCCTTGGTTCAAGAAGCCACTACCCAGCCTAACCTATTGGTATTGCAAACGTTTTCTAAAGCGTGGGGCTTGGCGGGTTTACGTTTAGGGGTGTTGGTGGGTCATGCCCAACATATACAATGGCTAGCCTGCGTGCGTTCGCCTTATTCTATTAACAGTATGGCTATTCGTGCGGGTGTGCAACTTTTGAAAGATGAACCTTTGGTTCGCCAGCAATCTGAAGCATTGCTTTTTAGAAAAGAACGTTTATTGCACTCGCTTCAAGAGCGTGGATTCGAGATAAAAAGTGGCCCCACCAACTTTTTTCTCATGAAGTTAGGGCTGAACGCAACACCCTTTACCAACTTCTGTTTTAACAATAGTATCCTGATTCGTAACCAAACCCAAAACCCGAAACTGGCGGGCTGGGTACGAGTTTCTGTCGGCACCGAAGGCGAAAATCTACAGTTTTTAGAGTGCTTAGATGCCTTTTTGCAACGCACAGCCTTGGTGTTTGATTTAGACGATACCCTCATTGATACCACACAAAGCTTTGATGTGGTGGTGGCCATCCTTGTGCGTAAATATTCCACCGTGCCACTGGGGCAAAACGAACTGCAATCCTTGCGAGATGAAGGGGGCTTTAACGATGATTGGGATGCCACCTTGGAACTTCTCAAGCGTCGTGGCGAAACCAACCATACTTACCAAGAGATTGCAGAAGAAGGCAACCGTGTGTATCAACGCATTGCTAAAGATGTTGAAACATGGCGGTTGCCTGTAGAACACCTCAAAGCCTTGGCCAAGCGGTATCGGTTATTTATTTATACAGGGCGAAACCGTCACGAGCTAGAGCCAATTTGGGGCGAAGAACTCACCCCTTTGTTTGAGAAAATCTATTGCAGCGACGATATCGCAGGCTTAGTGAAAAAGCCCTCCCCTGATTATTTAATCCATATTAAGCAAGTACATGGGTTAACGCACACTTGGTACATTGGCAACAGTGTTGATGATATGCGATGTGCCGTAGGGGCAGGGTATCAAGCCCTAGGTGTCACCACCACGTTCACGGCAGAGGCCTTAAGCAAAGCTGGGGCAGAACTGTTGATTGCTAGCCCCCAAGAGCTTCTCTCTCAATTTGCCTGTGAAGCCGTTCGGCTTGTGTGATGAGGGGCATTAGCCCCCGCAATCAAGCACTGAACGTTGGCCTCGTCAGACGGCGAATCAATGTTGCGTTTCGTATGAAATTGGTATTAAAAACTATAAGGGTGGATCTACAACACTGGCACGCTGACGCAATTCGCCCAAGGCATTGTAGGCATTTTGTAAAGTAGTTGGCTTCGCTAGCTCGTTTCTATTTTTAGAATCGCCCCGATCCAGCATATAACCCACGGGGGTAGGGCGACCAGACTCTTTAATAAGTTGGTTAATAAAAGAAAGCGCCTCTGAATGCTGTTTTTGCAGTAATTGTAAAAGTTCCAGTTGGCGTGCTTGGATTTTTTGAGGAAGCTGAGCTTCGGCGTACAACGCTGCCACGTCGTTTTCTAAGGCCGAGGAAAACGAGGTAGGGGCGGTTTTACCTTTGCTCGGCTTTCTTAAATGGGTGGTTAGGGTATCGGCCAAGGCATGATTCAATTCATGCGATTCGTAGCCATTCTGAACGCAACGATCTAGCCACGCTTCAAACGAGGGGGTCTGGTAAGCAACAGTAGGTGCTGCCAAGGCTTTTTTACCTGTGGCTTTCATCACCTTAGCCCACAGTGGCTGATGCTCTATCGCACTGTGTAAATCAAGTTCATTAAACTTGGGTTGCCCCATGGCCGTTTGGTGCAGTGGTAGTAAGCTATCCGCTTGTTGATGCAACATAAAATGAAGCAAGGCCTGTGCCTGATTCACCTGATCGGGGGTGGCCTGCTTGGCAGATTGAATATCCGTGAACAGGGTCTTTAACGCTAAATAACCATCTTGCAAGGCGTGATACGCTGTGGGGCGTTCGAGTTGCCCTGCACCCGTGCCGATTGTTTTAAGTGTTCCTTCAGGGGTTAAAAAATAGGAACGGTAGGCTTCAAGAGTGCCAGAGGAAGGGGTTGAAAACAGCTGTTTATACTTCTCGTAGGTCACTTTTGGGGAATCCCCTTGCTTTAGTAAACCTTGTGAAGCTTGAGGCGGAAGGAAATTGCAAAAGCCATTCGCACTTAAGGGGGTTGTCGCCAGTTTGCGTAAACCATCAATCCATTGATGCACCGACTCTAACACAAGCGTTGCTGTGGCCTGTTGTGTGAAATTAGCCCGCTGAAGCTCTTTGGGCAACAAAAGTCGTTGATCAACAGAGGGGGGTGTAAACGTGCCTTCGCCTAACAACGGTCGCCATAAGGCTGTAAGGTGAGGGCGAATGAGCGTTAATTGCTCGACATGCACATCTTTATTCCAGCCTTGACGAAGCCTTAACGAGGGCTGTTTGCTAAACGTATCAGGCCGTGAGGGTTGGATACTTTCGGGTTTGGCCTGAGCCGTTAACGGCGAACGAAACAACGCTAGAGTAACCTCAGTGGATACGGGTAAAACGGTAGAAATAGTCATCTTATTTATTTTTCATAATCTAATATCACGACACACATCAACGTTATAGAAGCACTTGTAAAAACATAGCCACTTCTACTCACAAACATAAAATACCCTCATGGTGATTCTGTGACAGGGTCGCTCTTTCTTTATTTACGAATATAGGGTATACTAAAAGTTGTTATTTAATTGTTTAATGAGTACTCTCAACAAGCCCATGCCTGATTCCCACCTCTTGAACGATGCTTGCTGTTCATCAACACCTGCCCACCCCCCTAAACAGGATACGCTAGAAACAGCCCCCCCCGCTAGCGATGCCCTTTTGGCTCCTGTGTTGGTGGAAGCTGGGCATGTAAAGTGGTTACTGTGGGTGTTGGGCTTCAATGTGGTGTACGGCCTTGCGGAATGGTGGGGAGCCATGCACACCCATAGCCTTGCCTTACTGGGGGATGCGGGTCACATGGCGGCCGATGCTAGTGGGGTGTTGCTTGCCTTGTTGGCGGCACTCCTTAGTTTGTTAGCCCAAAAAAATCAACGCTGGGAACAAGCGTGGAACATTGAACGAATCGCCACCACACTGAATGCCTTGGCCTTGGTGTTACTCGCCCTTGGGCTATGGCAGGAGGGGTGGCATCGGTTAGAGTCGCCGATGGTGGTGCAAGGCTGGCCGATGCTTTGGATTGCGTTGGGCGGATTGACGGTGAACTGGATCAGTGTACGACTCTTCCACCATCATCAAGAAAATCTTAATACCCGTGGTGCCTACCTGCACATGCTTTCTGATTTACTGGGGAGTGTGATGGCCTGCCTAAGTGCGGTACTTATTTTAACCACCCACACCATGTGGTTTGATACGGTGGCCAGCTTGGTGTTGGCGTTGTTGGTTTCCGGGGTGGCGTTAACCTTTTTACGTTCGGCGATAAAGGCTTGGCAAACGCCGTATCAATCGCCAAGCCAGTTGCACGAGTGCCTAGGAGGCGGATGCTTGCACCAACATAGTTAGTCATTTATTCGGTTTTTGTACAGATTAGGATACAGATTCGTGATGCTTTTTACTCTCTCTTCAACCCTTGTTTCTCGGGTGTGCTTACTACTTTTATGCCTTGGCTTGAGTGGCTCGTTGATGGCTCAGGCCGATAACCATTTGTTTTTGTACGATGGGGTGGCGTATCAACTGCAAACCTTAAAGATACCTGCCAGTGCGGGGCTACAAACGCAGAGTCTTCGCTTTGGGTATAACGAAGATAGCCCGACAAACGATTTAGAGTTTCTGCCCTTACAGGGGGTGGAACTCAAGCAGTTGACCCTGCACAATCAAGCCTCGTTAAATGCGGATGCCTTGGCTCGGCACCAACTTGGCCAACCTGTGTTGGTGCCTGCTTGGCTAAGCCAACCCACGGTAGGTACTGCCTACGAGCAAGGGATACTGAAAAGCCTGATTGATGGCTGGACAGCAGCCGTGGAAGTGAACAAACAAACTCGTTTAGTGAGTGTCTCGGATCTGCGATTCCCTGCTATCAAACAGCTGGATACCTTGGTGGCTAAAGTAGGAGCCGATGCCGTGCTGATGAGTCCGACAGGGGGGCAAGCCGCTTGGTTGTACCCTGTGCAAGGCTTAAACGTTACGCCTAGCTATACCCTATTGCTTTCTGATCAAGAAGGAGGCAAGGCCACGTTTCAAGGGTTGCTTTCTGTAAGCAACACCAATCATCGTACGCTACCCGCAAGCAACGTGCATGTGATGGTAGGCTACAGTCATCATCAACCCAACGGTGAAGCCTATCACGCCTCTGGCTTATCGCGGAAAGCCATCCTAGCCAGTGCGGCGGCCGATGGGGTTACCTTAGCCGAACCGCCCAGCATTGGCGAGGCCGAAGCCGTAGGGCAACTGTACCGCTATAGCTTTAATCAACCCGTTAGTTTTATGGCGAACCAAACGCAACGCTTGCCGTTTGTGACAACGCAACAACTCTCTGTGGTGCAGCGATATTGGTACAGCCCGCAATCGTGGTGGTTGGGCTATACCAACGAGGGAACGAACTATCCCGTAGTTCAGCAAGGGATTCCTGTGCAAACCAGTATTAAGTTTGAGAATAAGGCAACGGCTCAAGGGAACATGGGGCAACCCTTGCCCAGTGGCCGTTTGACGGTGTTTCAGTTAGAAGGCGACAACCGTCCTCCCGCCAAGCTGGGCGATGCCACCTTACCCCACACCCCGAAGGATGAAACCGTAGAGCTTCCGTTAGGGCGAGCCATGGATGTGGTGGTGACTAAAAAACAGAGCCATTATCGCAAATTGGCGTTGGGCAATCATTACGAAGTCACGTTTAACGTCGAGGTTAAGAATCATCATCACACCCCCGTGACGGTAGAGGTGCAGGAGCCTGTGCATCAAGCAGGAGCCAAAAGCTGGAGCTTGGAAAACAGTAGTATCGCCCCCCGTAACGCTAAAGAAGCCCCCTTGGTGTTTGATGTAACGGTGCCAGCTCAAAAAAGCGTCACGCTAACGTACACGCTCAAGCTTCTCAATTAGGGGTTGTGTTTTCATCATCTCTCATACCGCTTAAAAGATTGAATAGCGACTAGCTGATTTCTAGGAGCTTAGACTCTCAGATGTGTGCGGTGTACAGAGACGACCATAAGCACATCGAGAATCGTAGCGACACCGAAAGCGGCATACGGGATTTAATCTTTTAATTGGTATCACCCCTGCCCTCTCTCTTAGGGAGAGGGCAGGGCAGACCCTTTCATTGCACGCCCGAATGGGCCTTTTGCAGAGGTTTCTATAGAAGGCTCTGCAAAACAAACTGACCGTCTGACGCAACCAACGTTCATCGGCTCATTGCTTGCCCGAAAGAGCTTGGTCGAACAAGAATATACAGCATGGGTGTTTCTTTACCCTTGCTACGTTTGCTTTGGTCGTAGGTAATGCGTAAGGTGTCATCGGTGTACACCTCGTTCAGTTCGCCTTGGCCTAAAAACAAACGCACCAAAGGCTTGGGTAAAATGGTGAAATCTCGTTTGAGCCTTCCCGCAGAAGCGGCCTCGGCCAAGGCGGGATAGTTCAACGCTGGGGCTTGCCCTAGAATTGTCTGTTTTTTAGAGGCGTACACCCCCGTGAACTCTACAAATTGCACGCCCAAGCGGGTGGGTAGAATGGTGGTAGCCAGTTGATCTTTCGGGGGGGGGGCTAACTGATACTCTCCCTTGAGTAGAATCACCTTATCGGTGGGTTGGCCTGTTTTACTGCGTAAGGGCATCACGTTATAGTAGCTACCTACTTGTGCGGTGCAGGCACTGGGGAAGATGACTTGATAAATATGATTCACGCTGGTGGTGGGGTCGACACCACGGCTGTTGTTGCGATACTCGTACGGCCCCCACACTTGTTGCCACGCCCCTGCTAAACGATCGGCACGGTCGGCCAGTGAGCCTGTGGTTTCCTCGGGGGCATTTGCAAGCAAGGTGGCCACGTAGCCATCTAGCTCGTGTTGGATACGGCCATCGGGGTCGCCTTGGCCTTGGTACTGGTAAGCTTTGGCAAGCAGGGCTTGCTTGGCGACTTGAGCCTCGTGAGATAAGTGCAAGGTAGGCGGTGTGTTTGTTGGCGTGTTTGTTGGCGTGTTTGTTGGTGGGTTGAGTGGTGGCATGGTACCGCTTTCGTGCGTGTGGGGTGCAGGCGTTGGGGCTTTCGCCAAGGCAGGCATCACCCCTACCCCAAAGCCAAACAACAGACTAGCCAACACAACAAAAGCGGTAAAGAGAGTGGGGTTCATGAAGGAGGGGGCTTTCTTATTTCGCATGATTGCAAAGATGTTCAAGGTATAGTATTAGGATTTCACTATCTTTCAGAACGAAGACACCATGCACACTAAACTACAGGCCAAAGCACGCACTACCCCCGCCATTCGATCCGAAATTCAACAACGAGGCGTTAAGATCATGGCAAACATATCAGGCAAACGCTATGCTCGCATGTCAATTATAGCAGGTTTACATAACAATGCAATGATTGCTCCACTGGTGTTTAAGGGCTATTGTGATACGCAAGTGGTAACCACTAAAGAGGCGTCAATTATTTAAAATACTATATCAACTCGCCTGAAACGTTTTCCGTAACCTTCAAATAAAGGATTGAACCCCTAACGAAACTATGCTACACTAAATGGCATAAAAGAGTTTCGTGTATAGGTTTCACCGTTTGGACTCTACATTGACCATACGGGAGCCTGATCGACGCCTGTAGCAACGTAGACCAACCTAGGCTTTATCTCCTAGAGCGTGCCTTGGTAGCACCCCAGTTGGAAACGACGTAAAGGCTTACGGCACCCACCTGCTTAACAACTAGCAGAGGTCCCAAACGTGGCCCTATACGGAAACCCTCATTGAATAGCATTTCTTTCAACTTAAAGAAAGGCTAGAGGGTTTTTAGAAGCTCTTTTTTTATGCGTGTTTTCCCCCTGCAAACAGAGGGTTTTAGGTGTAACACATTCTTTTTTAGGTATACTATGAAAAGATGTTAGAGTCCTTTAGAGGCTGCTTGCAAATGGTTTTAAACCGCTTCTTTCTTACTTCTTGGTGATAAGTTGCCCTTTGGGCAACGTTGAGAGGCCGTTCCTCCCTCTCAACACTCTCCCCCCTAGATTATTATAGGGGCTTCGCCCCTATAAACCCCATTGATACATGAGTCAAATCAAGTTTTTGGTTGAGTTACATAAGCGATATCTATAGTTACAGTAATTTATTTGCACACAGTCCCTAAAAAACTTTCCGATGAAAAGAGAGAGAGAGAGAGAGAGACTCCCCATGATGATGTACCCCCCTAAGTTGCGTTTGTGTTTGCAAGGAGGCTTGGTTCTGCTTTGCTTGGTGCAAAGTATGGGGTATTCGTTGGCCGACCCCGCCAGCCCCGCAACGCAACCCACGGTATATCAAGGGCAAGTTAGCGTTACGGAAATGCTTCAAAAACGCTACCCCACCGCTAATTACAAAGAGATGGTGCAAGTACCCAAAAATCATAAACTCGAGATTCGCATTGCCTCTATGCTGAGTGATGGCGTTAGCCAAGCAGGCGATGAGTTTTACGGCAAGCTTACCAGCGATTACAGCGTGGATGGTAAACTGCTTTTGCCCCGAGGCACCATTGTGCATGGCGTTTTGAAAGATATTACCCACGCCAAACGAGCTGGACGGGCAGGGTATTTAACCATGACCTTTGATTATTTAATTACCCCCGATGGCCGAGAAGTGGAAATTGCGGGCAACAGTACCACCAAAGATAATGCGGCCGTCAGTGGGGCTAAAGTTGCCACCCGTGCTATTGGTATAACGGCTTTGGGGGGTGTTGTGGGGGCGGTAACCGTCTTGAAGTTGGGGGGATTGGTACTCAATGCAGCCAGCCAAGGCTATGCGTTAGCGGGCGGGGCCGCCTTAGGAGCCGCAGGTGGCCTCGCCTATGCCTTGGCTACCAAGGGCGAAGCGGCCTTACTGCAACCTGGTGCCGAGCTTCAAATCTCGTTAAGCGATTCGCTCAAGCTCCCGAGCGTGACCCCTGTCAACGAGGCCGATTTACAGCAGACGCTACCTGGGTTGGATGTCACGATTTTGGGGACTCAGTTACGACGCAACCCGTTTAACGAGCCTACCGAGCTGAATGTGTCTCTTAACTTGGTGAATCGTACCGAAGAATCGTTTAGCATGTTTGATTTTGCCTTGATGGATGAACATCAGCAACTGTACTATGCCACTCCGTTTGGCGAACGCAGTTTGATGTACAGCCGTTTGAAGCCCCACACCAACTTGCGTGGTGAACTGACCTTTGATATTGAAGACCCCACCACAAAACATTACTTAGTGGTGCTGAAAGGCTATAACCGCAGTGTGGTTGCCAAGTTCCCTTTAGGCGAACCTGTGGATGCTCGTAAAAAAAAGCGGTCTGTTTCGGGGGCGTGATGTGCGGGATGCACACTGGTGGCATCACAAAAAACAGAGCGGGCATGACTAGTAACAAAAAGGGGGCAACGGAAACGTTAGCCCCCTTTTTTGCAACGTTTCCAAAAATATATCCATAAAAAACAAAATAACTTAATTTAGATAGCACAATTAGACCAACACGATGTATTTATGCTATTGTATCCGTTTTGTCTTTCCCTTAAACTAAAAGACAGTGATTTTAACTCATTTTTTTAAACTAATTGTAGTATTTTAAACAAATTGAAGTATGAGTTTCAACAAATAAGATTTCGTTTTATAAGTTTTTCTTCACACACCAACCAATAGGAGCAACGAGATGATGATGATGATGGGTGGCCAATTAGGAACAGATCCTTCTAGCATTTACTTACAAATGGCACAACAGCAAGCCCAACCTCGCCAAGGGTATAGTTACAGTGCTACCATGCCTCCGCCTTCGCCTTCGTATGGTGCCTACCCCACCAGCCCAGCTCCTCAGCCTTATGGGGCAGCGGCTAATAACATTGCGTCTTACCAACGCCCCGATACCTTTACGGCTCAACGCCCCGATACCTTTCCACAGCAAGCCCACATGGCTCCGCCTGTGGCTCATCCACCCATTGCGGCTGAAGAAGCCAAAGGCCCTAACTGGCTAGGTATTGGTACAACCGTAGCTGCCATTGGTGCAGGTGTTTGGGATTTACGCCGTGGCAATGTCTCGTTACTTCAAAAGGCTTGGATAAACGTAAGCGATTGGCTCCCTAAAATGGGTGACACCGTGCAACAAGCCGCCTCCAAAGCAGTCGTAGATGAGAATGCTGGTAAACAGTTTGTTACCTCCATTCAAGAATCTCGTGAGCTGATGAAAGGGTTGGGACCAGCTGGAAATACTATTAAAACACTATGGACTCAATCTGTGGAGAGTGTTTTTAAACCTAAAGAAGGTCTTGAGGGTTTTTGGAGTCGGTTTGCGACAGTTAAAAGCCAAGCCAAAGATGGGCAAATGGTTCATGTTTTGGAAAAGGCTCGTTCTTTTGTAAGAGGGACGTTTCCAGATAGCACCGAAGCCAACGCTAAACTACTGGAAGAATACATTGACTTTGCCCAAAAGCAAGGCTTGCCTCAGCCTGTGCTAACTCAAATGAAAGCCTTGCTGAGTGACCCTACCGCCACGAGCAAAGAAGGGCTTGAAAAACTCATTAAGCAATTGACTGATAATGGTAATTTAAATGATGTAGAAATTGAGATGAAAATCAATGGAAAAGATACGCCCGCTTTATTAAGCGATCATCTGAAAACGTTACTCACGTTTAGAGAGACTGCAAAGTTAACGAAGGAAAACAGCGAAGAATTGGTCGTAGGTGTTCAAAAAGTCATTAGACAGGCGGCTGATAATGATGCAACTGTCGATGAAGCAACGGCTAATGTTATTATAAAAACGGCTCAAAAACAGTTGCACGAGTTAAGCGAAGGTGATTTAAGAAGTTTTGAAACACAACTGAAGAGCTTTAAGACAGCGAACGGTTTTACAGATAAAGCAATTACAGATAAGGTTGATATCTTGCTAACAAATATTGCAGATTTGAAAACAAACCGAACCTCGGCACTGGGTGTCACCCATGGTTACTTAGACTTTTTAACCAGTGGAGCTGGGTTGCAGAAAGGGACAGGGGCTCTCTTAGACGTAGCCGCTGAAAATGGTATAACGGGTAAACTGGGCGGTGTTTATGTTAAAAACATAGAGCTTAAAAACATCACTAATAATACTAACGTTCCAAATACTAATAAGATTGAAGTACCTTACTTGCCTCATGCAAAAGAGGTGTCGCTTAGCACTGTGGATGATGCGTTAGATGGTACCACACACAACGTATTGCGTATGACCGATGAATCGGGCAAAACGTTCGAGTTTGTTGTAAAAACTGATGCTAGCACTTCCACTAAAATGAATGTGGTGGGTTACTTGGAAGACGGAAAACTTGTGGAAGGCAATGGCTTGCCTAAAGACTTCCCAGGGATGAGTTCCTTCAATCAAGCCACCACGAAGAGTTCGGCACACGTCAACTTCAAAACTGGGGCAAGCAACGTCTATGAAGCCAACCGCTCGTTAGCTGATAAAGCCGCCGATGTGGTCGATCGTATCCAAGGATTTGATATTAAACACCTCAAAAATCAAACCGCATTGGAGAACAAGATCACCAGACCGTTGCGTGAACTGTTGGCATCCCCAGGTAGTACCCAACCGAAAGAGTTGATTGCCACCTTACAAGCAACTCGGGATAAGTTGATTGAAGGCTTGGGCGATTCCTTTGAAGATCGTATTTTGGCTGCCACCATTAAACGTGAGTTTGATAAGGTAATTAAAGCATCGCAAAATAAAACTGTCGCTGAAATTAACACTGCTGCTTCAACGTTGTTAACACAGGGTACAGGTACCGCAGGTAGTTTAGGCCAGTTGTTCGATACGATTGGAAAATTAAAACTCAACAACGCCTTTGAAGCCATCGGCGATATTAAGGATCTTGCTTCGTTTGGACCAGCTGTAGCAACATTAGGAAAAAGTTTAAAAAACTTGCCCTTAACAGTAAAGCAAGATAAGGAGTTGATGACTTCCATTCTTCAAGAAGCTCAACGGATGTACCAAAAAGCGGGTAACAACATTGGTAGAGACTTTACCACCGATGATATTGCTAACCGTATTGGTGTGATTGCCAAGCAATTAGAAGAAGATAAACTCAAGCCAGCTCAAGCCTTTGATGATTTAAAAGAAGCTGTTGTTAATCCTCAAAAATTATTGAATGTTTCCACAAACTATCAACGTTCGGTGAATGCGGCGTTGCCTCAGATTTTAGGTTCGGCTAATCCTGCAGATAGATTAACCGCTTTAAACGATTTAATGAAAGAGCAATTACAACAGTTGCAACAGGCTGGTAAAACCAACACAGACCAGTATAAACAGTTAACGGCTTTGAATAACGAAATTCAAGCGTTTATTCAAAAAGGCGGTATTGATTATGATGATAGAGCTGTTTCAGGATGGCAGGGTGCCTTACGCAGAACTAAAGAAGCGTTTGGCTTACCTACTGAAGGTGTGACAGGCGAAATGATGTTGAATGACTTTGCAACTCGATTCTTAATTGGTACAAAACAAATACCAGAGGTGCAGTCGTCCCTCGAGCCTGAACAAGCGAACGCATTGATGGAGTATGTCGCTACAGGTAAGATGCCTAAAGTAAATGGTGCAGATCAGCTCAGTACGAACCTCCGAAGAATCTTTGACGATGCTGGTGGTCTCTTCCAGTCACGTGCTAAAGATCCTAGAGCCGCCGCACTGGATATCTTTAGCCGTGCAGAAGATCTGAAGTTAACCCTAGGCGAGATCTTACCGTTATTACAAAACGCTGCTCGTAGCAACGATCCAGCTCTAACACACTTGCTGTTAGCTATGTCTGATCCAAGTACAGTGAAAGCTGCACCTGTATCTTTATTCGAACTACGTAGGTTGAATCCAACATTCAATGATGAAGAACTTCATGCTTTGCTTGAGTTCAGTCATCCAAACACAGTTTTCTCGAATTCTCTTGGGGCAAGCCTGAAAGATCTCATGACCCGTATTTATAAAACAGATGACCAAGTGAAACAAACTACCTTGCAAGGTGAACTTCGTACCTTGATGAAAGACTTGGCTGCTAAGGATTTCGATTTGTCGGCTGTTCCTACACCTACACCTACACCTACACCTACACCTTAACCTGTTTCTAAACATCTACCCCCGTGCATGGCATCACAGCCTG